>JBAZEQ010000169.1:0-6521 GCA_041653855.1 Ignavibacteria bacterium
CGGATATGTTTTCGATTTAAAAAAGCTGAGTAAAATTGTATCAAGAGAGATACTCCAAAAAGTCGACCACAAATGCCTAAATGAACTCGATTTATTTAAGAATACAATTCCCACTACAGAAAATATGGCTAAAATATTCTGGAATTTACTCAAGCCAAAATTAAGAAGTAAAAATGCCTGTCTATATTCCATAAGACTGTATGAAACTGAAAAGAATATTATCGAGTATAAAGAATAAATTAAAAATAAATTGAACAACGAACAATTAAAACTATATTCAAAATTAAAGCAGAAAAAATTCAGGGACGAGAATAGTCAATTCCTTATAGAAGGTATACACCTTATAGAAGAGTGTTTGAAATCAAAGTATTACAAGAAAAACATTTTAGAAGTATTTTTAAGAAAAGATTTCGAGAATGAAAAGATACTTAACAAATTAAAGGATATCGAATATGAGTACCTGAGCGATAATAATTTTAGAAAATTAGCCGAAACAGAAAACTCGCAGGGTATTATAGGATTGGTTCGGAAACCCGAATACCTTCCCTCATCCGAAAGTAAGGTAATTTGTGCTCTCGATAATATTAATGACCCGGGAAATCTCGGAACAATACTTAGAATTTGCTGGTGGTTTGGGATAGAAAATGTTTTGGTTAGTCAAAATTCAGTCGATATTTATAATTCAAAAGCTATACGTGCTTCACAGGGAGCAATTTTTAACCTACTAATAAAGGATAACACCGAATTAAAGGAGGAGTTAACAAAACTCTACGACAAAAAGTATGAGATTATTTTAACGGATTTGGATACAAATAATATATTGGGAAATTTCGATTTTAAAAAAGAAACAAAATACGTTTTTGTTTTTGGGAATGAAGCTAACGGGATATCCGGGGAAATCTTAAATATTCCCGAATTTAAAAAGATAAAAATAGAATCTTATACAAAATGTGAATCTCTTAACGTGGCATCATCTGCGGCAATTATGTTTTATGAAATTAAAAAAAATATATAATCAATTTTAAAATATTTTTTTTAAAAAATATTATACAAATGATGAATACAAGTATTTTATCATTATTGATTTTTCTTTTAATACTTTCGGCATCCTTCAACTGCAAATCACAGACAAACGATAGCGATAATTATGTGATTTTTAAAATTGATTCACCTCCAAATATGCGTCCGACAGAAGTAAAATTTAAAACTGCTGATTATCGATTCCCCATCAAAAGCGTATATGTAATGGAGGGTTCGAATTCAGGCATCGAAATTGAATTTCAGAAAAAGGAAACCGATACAAACACCCTCTCACTTTTTTTTATGCTGCCTTCCGGCAATGCATTTCAAGTATATTCAAAATATAAAGGATATGAGTACAAAGTCCCGGAGATTCCCTGTACGATAACAAATGAGGATTTTAAGGGAATAAAAAGTTCCCGTGTGCATATGGACGTACTCTCCTATATATATTTATCGAGAAATATCAGGCTTGCACCGAACCACTCAAGCGTGGAAAGTGTGTATTTCGAGATTTTCAGTATTAATATAAAAGAATTTAACATTAAAGAGGATAAAATAAATTTCTCCTGCACTTTCACGGGTGAACTAAGTGAAAATCAGTTAAAAGTTCAGGATACTAATTATAAAATATCAGGTGAATTTAGTATTAAAGATTTTGAAGTATCGATTATGATGGTTGATGATTAGGGCAGATGTCCTTTCGGCATATATTCTTACTTTTTCTTAATAGATGTTTGATTCATTTTTTATTATATTTTGATAAAAGATATTTCAATATAAAAAAATGCCCCTGGAAAAACCGGGGGCAAGGCTTATCGCCTGTAGAATCATCTTTATTGTGATAAGCTTTCAGATTCAAAAATAGTTTTTATTTTATTAATATCAAATATAATAATTTTAATCTATAGAAGGAGTCATTTAAATGTCAAAAACTTTAGGATTGGATATTGGAACTAACTCTATTGGTTGGTGTCTAATGGAAGATAGTAACAGTATTGTTGATTTAGGTGTTAGAATATTTCCTGTAGGTGTTAAAGAAGATGATTATGCCAAATCAGGTACGGAAATATCAAAGAATGCATCGAGAAGACAAGCAAGAGGAATTAGAAGACTATTCGATAGATACAAAATAAGACGAAAAATACTAAAAAAAACCCTTAGAGAACTTGATATGCATCCAACAGAGGAAATGATTTTTAGAATAACAGCTACAGAATTGTATGGATTAAGAAAAAAGGCACTTGATGAAAAAATAACATTAAAGGAAATCGGAAGAATATTTTTACTATTAAATCAAAGGCGAGGATTCAAAAGTAACAAAAAAGATGCAAAAACCGACGAAGCAAAAAAAGAGAAAAGTGAAACACTTATAAAAATGAATGAATTATCACAGAAGGTAAAAGAAAGTGGATGCAGAACAGTCGGTGAGTTTTTTTATAATTTATTTGAACAAAATTCCAATATTCATAATTGGCATAACCTTGAAGAGCCGGCTGAAAAAATCAGAAATCGTTTTGTTTATAGAAAACTTTATGAAGAAGAATTTGATGCAATTTGGAACAATCAAAAACAATTTCACCCTGACATTTTAAACGAAAACAATAGAAAAAAAATTAAAAATAATTGTATATTCTATCAAAGACCATTAAAATCTCAAAAACATTTAGTTGGAAAGTGTAGATTCGAACCTAATAAAAGGGTTTCTCCAAGAAGTTCTTTTGAATTTCAGGAATTCAGAATCTGGCAAACAATTAATAATATCCGTATATCGATAGATAAAAGATTTAGAGACCCATTAACATTAGACGAAAAAAATAAACTTGTTAGCCAATTAATGATTAATGAAAAAATTGGGAAGAATGAAATTAAAAATAAAATATTAAATCTTGGTTCAAGAGCAAAATTTAACGATTTTCCTGAAAAATTAATCGGTAATACATCAAATTCAAAATTAAGATATTCACTTGGAACTGCTTTTTATGATAATTTAGATGAAAAGACTAAATATAAATTGTGGCATACTTTGTTTTTTGCAAATGATGAAGAATGGCTTTTAAAATATGCTATAAATAAGCTCGGATTATCAAAAGAGCAAGCTGAAAAATATTCCAATATTGATTTAGAACCTGATTATTCTAATATTAGTATTAAAGCTGTTAGAAGAATTTTACCGTATTTAAAAGAAGGATATGATTACGCAAAAGCTTGCGACCTTGCAGGCTACCATCATTCTTATGATGAAGAGAAAGATAGTAAGGAAAGAAAATTAGAAGATAAGATAATCAGGACAAAAGACGATGACTTAAGAAATCCTCTTGTTATGCAAGCACTAAGCGAAACCTACCGGCTTGTAAATGCTATAACATCGGAATATGGAAAACCGGACAGTATAAGAGTCGAATTAGCAAGGCAACTTAAATGGCCTAAATGGAAAAGAGAAGAATATAAAAGAAAAGCAGACCAAACAAGAAACAGACGGGATGATTATATTGAATTTATAAAGGAGAAAGGTATATTAAATAATGTAACTAAATCAGACATACTAAAATTTGAACTCTGGCTTGAACTTCAATTTTGTGAGAAAGAACTAAAAAAAATAAAAGATGATATAGATATTTTGGAATTTAAAAAATTTGCTCAAAATGCTAAGTCTACAGATAACGAAAAATACAGATTATATCTTGAATGCGGACGTATATCACCCTACACAGGAAAAGTAATTAGTTTACAAGAACTCTTTAGTTCTGAAATCGAGATTGAGCATATTATTCCTTATAGCAAATGTATGGATGATTCTTTTATTAATAAAACATTAAGTGAAAAAAAATTCAACTCTGAAGTAGGTAAAGAATTAAAAGCTTTATGGTTCAAAGATAGACCCGAAGAAAGAAAAGAATTCATAGAAAGAGTTAAGTATTTTAAAGATGTAAAACAGGAGAGGTTTTTAATGGAGGTAGTTCCCGATGATTTTTTAAATAGTCAATTAACTAACAATGCCTATATTGCAAAGGAAGCAAGAAAAAAACTTAAAACAATTTGTCGTGATGTTTACATTTCTAATGGGCAAGCAACTTCCGAACTTCGCAGATTATGGAATTTGAACATAATTCTAAATCCTGATGGCAAAAACGAAAAAAGCAGAGACGACCATAGACACCACGCAATAGATGCTCTTGTAATAGCAAATACAAAACAAAAATATTTACAAACATTAAGCACTGCGAGTAATTTTGATTTTAAAGGCAGATTATCTATTAATAATTTCCCCATACCATTCGACGATTTTTGGTTACAAGCATTTCAAAAATTAAACGGAGTGCTAATATCATATAGAAATAAAAAACGAATAGTAACGACAAAAAAGAATAAGTACATACATTCAAAGATTCCAAAAGAACAAAAAGCATTTGCGATTAGAGGACCTCTCCACGAAGAACATTTATTTGGACGCATATTACATCCTGATTCAGGTAAATTTTGTTATGTAATAAGGAAAAAAATTATAGAGATAGATAAAATGAAGCAAGTTGAAAAGATAGTAGATAATGAAATTAGAAATATTCTAAAAGAGCATATAGAAAAAAATGGAGGAGAGAATAATATTAAGAATGCTATGAAAATGCCAATTTTCATGATAAGTAATGATGGGAAAAAGAGGATTCCCATTAAGTCTGTCAGAATAATTGACCCCGCAGAAAATATGATAAAAT
This sequence comes from Ignavibacteria bacterium, assembly GCA_041653855.1. Classification (GTDB taxonomy): domain Bacteria; phylum Bacteroidota; class Ignavibacteria; order Tepidaquicellales; family Tepidaquicellaceae; genus FEN-1279. The sequence goes on from JBAZEQ010000169.1 coordinate 4,734, forward strand.
TAAGACCTAATGAAAACGATAAATTGTTTGTTTCATCAGGAAATAACTACTGTATGTCAATTTATGAAAATCCCGAAACATTAAAAAGAGACTACGAAACTATAACATTTTATCAAGCAGTAAAAAGAAAATTATCTAATCAACCAATTTTTTCAACTATAAAAGAAGATAAGGTATTATTAGTATCTTTCAAGCAAAATGAATTAATAGTTATATATAAAAATCATCCCGATGAAATTAACTGGGAAGATAAAAATGACATATTTAATAGATTATTCAGAATCATTAAATTTGATGTTAATGGTCTAATTTTTTTAGGTAGACATAATTTAGCTAAAATTGATTTAAAAAAAGACAAAAATATCAACTCAATACAATGTAGACCGAATACCTTTAAAGGAATAAAAGTGAAAATTACTACAACCGGTAACCTTATTCTCATATGATTAAAAAAACTCTCTATTTCGGTAACCCGGCTTACTTGAGTTCAAAGAATGAACAAATGGTTATTAAAAAATCATCTGAAAACGAATCAGGTGTAGCAGAAGAAATAAGCGTACCTATAGAGGACATTGGTATCGTGGTTATAGACCACTTTGGGGTTACAATTTCGCAATATCTTATATCATTACTTATAGAGAACAATGTATCGGTAATTATATGCAATAAAAGCCATCTCCCGAACGGATTATTTTTAAATCTGGATGGGAACACAGTGCAGTCGGAAATTTTTAAAGCACAAATAAAAACATCAAGACCGCTATTAAAAAACTTGTGGTCACAAACCGTAACCGCAAAAATAATCAACCAGGCGGGTTTATTAAAATTACAGAATAAACCGGCAGATAATTTATTGAGTTTAATAGAAAAAATAAAATCAGGGGATACTTCCAACGTGGAAGCGAGGGCATCGGTATATTACTGGAGGAACTTATTCCCTACGGAAATGAATTTCATAAGAGACCGCTACGGGGAGCCTCCAAACAATTTATTAAATTACGGATATGCCGTGCTAAGAGCTATAGTTGCCCGGGGGCTTGTAGCTTCGGGTCTTTTGCCAACGCTGGGGATACATCACAGAAATAAATATAATGCATATTGCCTTGCAGATGACGTAATGGAGCCGTACAGACCATTTGTTGATTTAATAGTATGCAACATATTAAAATCAGGAGAGGATTACACAGAAATTACGACTAATTTAAAGAAAAAACTACTCGATATAGCTACAGCAGATATTTTCATAGACGGGGAAAGAAGCCCTTTGATGGTGGGACTGCAAAGAACAACATCTTCCCTTGCAAACTGTTACGGCGGTGGATTAAAGAAAATTATTTACCCGGGATTTGCCCCCGAATCAATATTAAGAAAAAAACGTAAGAAATACTAAATAAAATACTCATTCCCACAACAAAACAATGTGGGTTTTATATGAAATTAGATGAATATAGAATTATGTGGGTGCTTGTTTTTTTCGATTTACCAACAGATACAAAAATGGACATAAAAAACTATACTAAGTTCCGAAAGGGACTTCTTACAGATGGTTTTGATATGTTCCAATTTTCCATTTACTTGAGACACTGTATGAGCAGGGAAAATTCAGAGGTTCATATGAAAAGGATAAGAAGCATATTACCACCGAAAGGAAAGGTAGGAATTTTGCGTATTACGGACTTACAATTCGGACAAATGGAAATATTTTACGGTAAAGAAAAAGAAGAAATAAGACCCCCACTGCAACAATTAGAACTATTTTGACAGCCTAAAAGCCGGAATAGGATTAAA
>JBAZEQ010000170.1:0-1505 GCA_041653855.1 Ignavibacteria bacterium
ATCGTATTTTACATACAAATATGAATCTGTCTTTTCATCGTATTTAAATGAATAGACATCAACATCATTTAATTCACTAAATTTACACAGCATTTTTTCCGACAAAGTTTGTGCCTGAATTAATAATGGAGAGAATAAAACAAGTAGAACTAATAGTACTTTTTTCATAAGAGAAGATTTAATAGTTTATAATATAATAAAATAAGAAAAATATTTCATATTAAGTAACTATAAAGTAAACATTTAAGTTCAAAATTAGTATGTATTTTAATTTATTAACCAAATAGAAATTACCTCTAATAGACCTGAACACGCTAAGTTATTATTTTTAACCTGTAATTTACAAATTAGTATTTGAATTTTCGTATTGCTTTTTCTTTACAGGTATAATATCGGAAAGAAAATAACCTATTAGAATACCATATCCGGTCATAATCATCCAATTTGACGTAAGAGGACAGGTTCCAGTAGCACATCCTACAAATTTCCAGTATAAGAAACCCCCTAAACCACCAATAAGGGAACCTATTAATATTACAATTTTTTTGTTGATAATCAAAATTATTTAGTTTTTAAAATATGAAAAAAATAATATGTTGATTTATACACTAAAACACAAAATTATTTTTTAAAATTCTAATTATTTTTAAGTTTCAGAAATATATTTTCTCACATATATGCATTTTTAAAATCATAGAATTAACTAATATTATTCAGTAAATTTGAAGTTCATAAAATATTATAATTTTTGGCAAAGAAAGATACAAATATTAATCCGACTAAATTTCGATTGAAAGAAATCGAGAAGGAAATTGCCGACTTAAAAGAAGAAAAAGACAAGCTTTTAACCCATTGGACTCTTGAAAAAAATTTAATTAAAACAATCAGAGAGTCAAAAGGCAATATCGAGGACCTCAAAACACAAGCGGAGAAATATGAACGGGAAGGTAACCTTGCCAAAGTAGCCGAACTGCGTTATGGAAAAATTCCAGAACTTGAAAAGACAATAAAAGTAAAAACAGAAGAACTTGCAAAAGTTCAAAAGAATAAAAAGATGTTGAAAGAGGAGGTTGATTCCGAAGATATAGCAGAGATTGTATCCAAATGGACAGGAATTCCAGTAAACAGAATGCTGGAAAGTGAGCGTGAAAAACTTCTGCATATGGAATCCAATCTTGCAAAAAGAATAGTGGGTCAGGAAGATGCTGTATCGGCAGTATCAAATGCAATTCGTCGTTCGAGAGCAGGTCTGCAGGATGAAAATAAGCCTATCGGGTCTTTTATTTTTCTTGGGACAACCGGTGTAGGAAAAACCGAACTTGCAAGAGCTCTGGCTGAATTTCTTTTCGATGATGAAAAGGCAATAGTAAGAATCGATATGAGTGAATATATGGAAAAGTTTTCTGTATCGAGACTTATTGGAGCTCCACCGGGATACGTAGGATATGAAGAAGGTGGACAGCTTACCGAAGCAGTAAGAAGAAAACCGTATTGTGTTATATTAC
>JBAZEQ010000170.1:1515-6495 GCA_041653855.1 Ignavibacteria bacterium
TTACTCGACGAAATCGAAAAAGCTCATCCTGATATTTTTAATATTTTATTACAGGTACTGGATGAAGGAAGATTAACCGATTCAAAAGGGAAAACAGTAAATTTCAAAAATACATTAATAATAATGACTTCTAATATCGGTTCGATTATGATACAGGAGCAACTTCAATTTATAAATAAAGATAATCGTGACCAAATACTTGGGGAGTTAAGAATTAGACTTATAGACCTGCTAAGAGATACAATCAGACCGGAATTTTTAAACAGAATTGACGAAATAATTCTCTTCAAACCTTTAACAGAAGAGGAAATCAGAAAGATTGTTGACCTGCAGTTGAATTACCTTATAGAAAGAATAGAAAGAAATAATATAAAACTCACCGCCGATAATGATTCAAAAGACTGGCTCGGAAAACTTGGATATGATATACATTACGGGGCAAGACCATTAAAAAGAATAATTCAAAAATACGTAACTAATCCCCTTTCGGAAAAAATCTTAAGCGGAGAATTTCTGCCGGGTGACAGCGTTTTATTGACTTTAAACAAACAGGGATTAATAACATTCGAAAAGAAAGATTAATATTAAATGATAAATTATACTTCGAACTTTTTTGAGCTGGAATTATTAAGAATAAAAGATATTAAACTTCATGAAACCACAGAATTTAACAGATTAAGAAATGTCTTCGGAAGAATCACAGGAAGTAAATACCTGATGAATCCCGTTATAGTAGGCAGATACAATAAAGATTTAATTCTGATTGATGGTGCTAACAGACTAAGCACACTAAAGGAAATCGGCTGTAAGCTCGCAATAGCACAGGTTATTGACTACAAAAACAACAAAATTAAATTGAAAAGATGGCATCATCTTGTATACGATTTAGATATTATGAATATTATTTCTTTCTGTAATAAACTAAATTTAAAATATTCTTTTGCAGGATACCAGGAAGGTTCAAAAATATTAAAAGAAAAATTTAATTGTATTTTAGCGTCGGATATCAACAGCAGTAAAACTATTCTTATCAGTTTACCTAATAATTTCAGGAATTTAATAGAAGCACTAAATAATTTCACAAGATTGTATTTTAGTAATTTTAAATTCGACAGGTCTGAAGAAGAAATTACGATTGGTGATTTAAGAAAATATACAAGAAGAAAAGGAACACTGATAGAATTTCCGCATTTCACAAAGAAACAAATCGTAGTGCTGGCGAATAACCACGACAGGCTTCCTGCAGGTATTACGAGACATATACTCGATAATCGCGTTCTGCATATCAGGTATGAAATAACTAAATTAATGGACGATACACAACTCGAAATAAGGAAGGAAGAACTTAAAAAATATTTATTAAGCAAAATTGATAACAATAAAGTAAGACAATACCGCGAATCCGTTATTGTCTTCGATGAATAATGAACACAGAATTTTTTATAGCAAAAAGATATTTATTTTCGAAACGCAATGTGAGTTTCATCACAATTATTTCCGCGATTTCGGTAATTGGTGTAACTATTGGAGTTGCAGCTATGATAATAGTATTATCTGTCTTCAATGGATTTCATAACAAAGTATCATCTATCCTGATTGGATTTGACCCTCATATCAGAATAGAATCGAACAATAGTGCAAAGATGGATGACTATGAAAATGTGCTTGGAACCGTTAAGAGTCTTGGAATAAACAATTCATCCCCATTTACGCTTAGCAAAGGAATGCTCTCGAAGAAAAATTCAAATAAAGTTATTTTTATTAAAGGTGTTGATGAAGAAAACACGGAAAAAGTATCGGGTGTTAAAAGCCTTGTCCAGCTTGGTAAATTCGATTTGAAAAATGACGGTGATTTTGGAAGTATAGTTCTTGGGCTTGCTCTTGCCGACCAGTTAAAATCTTACATAGGAGACACAATAACAATATTGAGTCCTGTAGGTTTGGAGTATTCCCTTACCCAATTTGTAGAGCCAATCACAAAAGAATTCATTGTAACCGGAATCTTTGATTCAGAGAACAGGGAATACGATTCAAAGTATGCATATATCTCAATATCTAATGCTCAAAATCTTTTTAAGTTTGGAGATGCGGTAAGCGGAATCGAAATTCGTCTCGATGATATAAATAAATCGGATGATACGAAAACACTTATTCAAAACAGTCTTGGCGATAAGTATAATGTTTTAACATGGTATGACCTTCATCTTGATTTTTATTCAATACTAAAAATCGAACGCTGGATGGTTTTTATAATTCTGAGTTTGATTATCGCTGTTGCTTCATTTAATATTCTTGGTTCGCTCACAATGACCGTGATAGAAAAGAAAAGAGATATTGGAATACTGAAAGCAATGGGTGCTTCGGATAATACCATAACAAGGATTTTTATGTTCGAAGGATTGGTTGTCGGTTTAATAGGAATGTTAGCAGGTTCTTTCATCGGAGCGGGAGTTATACTTGCTCAAAAATATTTTGAGTTTTACAAACTCGATTCATCCATATACAAGATTTCAGCATTACCGGTGATGATTAATATAACCGATTTTATTTTTGTTCCTCTTGCTGCGTTACTACTATGTTTTTTTGCATCGCTTTACCCTGCAAGGAGAGCGGCAAAGCTTAACCCGGTTGAATCGATAAGATGGGAATAAAATATTTTTATTTAAAAATTTAATTTTAAATACTATTTAATGGATAAGGAAATACTGTTAGAAGTTAAGGAAATTAAGAAATCTTATAAAATTACAAAGAAGAATTATCTGAATGTATTAAAAGGTATAAACCTAAAAGTATACCAGGGTGAAATAGCGGCTATAGTAGGAAAATCCGGAGCCGGAAAAAGCACTCTGTTGCATATACTTGGTACACTCGACAGACCTGATTCAGGACAATTTATATTTGGAGGAAAAGATGTTTTTACGTTTACGGATAAACAATTAGCGGAATTTCGTTCAAAACAGATTGGTTTCATTTTTCAGTTTCACCATCTCCTGCCGGAATTTTCCGCTTTAGAAAATATTCAGATAGCATCTTTAATTGCTGGGAATAAAAATAAATCCAATTCGATAAACTTACTAAATGAAGTTGGTCTTTCAGAGCGTATTAATCACAAACCATCGGAGCTATCGGGCGGGGAAGCACAACGTGTAGCTATTGCAAGAGCATTAATAAATTCACCCAAAATTATACTTGCAGACGAACCGACCGGGAATCTCGATACGGAAAATGCAGAAGCAGTAATAGATTTAATTTTCGAACTCAGAAGAAAATTTAACCAGACATATTTAATAGTTACTCACAACGAAGAATTTGCAGAAAGATGCGACAGAATTATTAAAATTTCAGACGGAACAATTACCGAGAGCTAAATTATTTACTATTTCTTAATACTAAAAATTCCATTTTATTAGTTAAAATTATTATATTAAAGGTTTAAATATTTTAACATAGGTTAATTATTACAGAGTAAAAGTTGCATAAAATAAAAATTCAGACAGAAAATCTCAATCTACATTACGGAAAAGTTCAGGCACTTAAAGACGTATCGTTAAATATAGAAGAAAATAAAATTACAGCTTTAATCGGACCATCCGGTTGCGGGAAATCAACATACTTAAGGACTTTAAACCGGATGAATGATTTAATACTTGGTGTTAAGATAAAAGGAACAGTAAAAATAGACGATATAGATATTTACGGAAAGAATGTTGATGTGGTAAAATTAAGAAGAAGAGTTGGTATGGTTTTTCAGAAATCGAATGCGTTTCCGAAAACCGTTTTCGATAATGTTGCTTATGGTCCGAAAATAAACGGGATAAAGAACAAAAATCAACTCGAAGAAATTGTAGAAACAAGTTTGAAAAGAGCCGCAATATGGAACGAAGTGAAAGACAGGTTAAACGAATTTGCATTCAGTTTATCGGGAGGACAACAGCAGAGACTATGCATTGCAAGAGCTTTAGCTGTAAACCCTGAAATAATCTTAATGGATGAACCCGCAAGTGCATTAGACCCCATTTCCACTTCAAAAATAGAGGAATTAATTTTTGAATTAAAAAAAAGTATTACAATAGTTATAGTAACACATAACCTTCAGCAGGCGGCGAGGGTTAGTGATTTTTGTGCGTTCTTTCTTCTTGGTGAACTGATTGAGCTTGGAACTTCACAGCAAATCTTTATGACACCCAAAGATAAAAGAACACAAAATTATATAACGGGAAAATTCGGTTAAATTTTAAAAAAAATAAAAAATGTATCCGTATCTTGAAGAAGAATTAGACCTTTTGAAAACAAAGGTGATAAAAATGGGAAGCCTTGTTGAGGAGCAATTGGAATTTGCGGTAAAAAGTCTATTCGAGCAAAATCTGGAATTAAGTAAACTGGTAATAGAACGGGATAAAAAGGTCGATAAATTTGACGTAAAAATAGATAAACTTTGCCAGAAAATATTTGCTCTTACACAGCCTGTAGCGGTTGATTTAAGATTGATAATGTCTGCATTAAAGATTAATAACGACCTCGAGAGAATGGGAGATATTGCGGTCAATATAGCCGAAAGAGCTGAACCACTAAAGAATGATATTGACTTACTTAAAAGAGTTCAACTTGATATTATGGCAGAGAAAGTATTAACTGTTGTAAAAAAGACAATAGACTCATTCGTCAACAATGACCACGAGTTAGCGTTAAGTGTGATAAAATCCGATGATATAATAGACGATATGGAGAGAAATATTTTTTATAAAATAATAGAAGAGATGACAAAAGATAATTCATTGATTACTGCCGGTGCACATTCAATTTCATTATTAGGACAACTGGAAAGACTGGCAGACCACGCAACAAATATTGCCGAAGAAGTAATTTTTCTTGTGGATGCTAAAATCATAAAGCACAAAAACAATCTCGATAAATTAGATATTAAGTCTGAAGAAATAATTTGACAACAATATTAAGAATTAATATTAAAAAATATTTTTT
>JBAZEQ010000171.1:0-4653 GCA_041653855.1 Ignavibacteria bacterium
TAATCAATTCCGCACCCAATATAGAAAGCCTGTCGTGCAGGGTTCCGGCATCATCATTATCGAAAATTTCTACTTTCTCCTGCGAAATAATATTTCCCGTGTCTGCTTTGTCTTTAAGAAAAAAAGTTGTCAACCCTGTTTCTTTTTCGCCATTAATGATTGCCCTGTTTATCGGTGCCGCTCCTCTGTATTTAGGGAGGTATGAAGCGTGAACATTTATAGAGCCGAATTTAGGTAAAGTATAAACTTCTTTTGGAAGTATCCTGAATGCTATTATAACTATCAGGTCAGGAGCTATATCTTTTAGAGCGTTCAGAAAATTTTCATCTTTTAGGTTTTCGGGTTGAAGAACTTTTAGGTTATGCTCCAGCGCGGCAATCTTTACATCCGAAAATTGCTTTTTAAGTCCGCGACCTTTTACTTTATCTGGTATGGTTACTACGAAAGGAATTTCGTAATTATTTTCTAAGATTTTTTTTAAAGAAGGAACGGCGAATTCAGGGGTTCCCATAAAAACAATTTTCATAACATTTTTTATAAATGAATTCCCGATTAGAGCGTTCGGGAATGACAATTCTGTTAAATTCAGATTAAATTATTTATAAAGATTATTCCTCGAAGAGCGGGTAATCCGTTATTACTTTTCTTTTCTTAATTTTTCTTAATTGGGATTTTACCTTTTTCATAGCATCCTCAGATAAATAATCCACAAATAGTTTCCCGTGCAGGTGGTCAATTTCGTGTTGAGCGACACGTGCTAAATAACCTTCTATTTCAATTTTCACTTCATTCATATTAAAATCTTCATATCTCAGGTATATTTTTTTAGGTCTTATTACTTCCGACCTTACTTCAGGAATGCTCAAACAACCTTCTTCTATTGCCGCTTCACCGTGTGAATCGAGTATAACGGGATTTATAAGAATTAACGGTTTAACATTTTTATGTTCTTCAATGAACGAGATATCGACAATACAAACGGATAAATCACTGTTCACCTGCGGAGCGGCTAACCCGACTCCGTTTGCATTAATCATAGTATAAAACATATTATCTATTAATCCAATTAAACTCTTATCAATTTTGTCGACCGGTTTAGTTCTTTTTCTTAAAACATCCATCCCGTATGTTGTTATCGGCAATTGTACTGGCATAAATATTTATTAAATTATATTATTTTAACAAAATAATTTGTTTTTTAGTTGTGAATTTTTAATCAGAATATTTAATTTCAAATGATAAATTTACTGTTGCCGATTCATCTAAATTCTTTTTTCTATTACCTGTCATTTTCCCATCCCCTTTGATATTTGCATAACTTCCGGTTCCTTTTAATATAATTACTTTTGCACTGAATAAAGGGTCGCTTTCAGTTCCATATGAATTACCTTCGGCTTTTAATGAAATTATAGAGCTATCTTTAAATTGAATTATGTAATTCTCTATAAAATTACCACCACCGTTAATATAATCAAATACAAAATATACATTTACATTTGCAAATGTGCCATCTTTTAAATACGCAAGCCCGACTCCGTGTGCTAATCCCATTTTATGGTTTGGACTATCTTCGAGCACCTCATAATTCAGATTTTTTATCTGGTATTTGACCCCAAAATGATGTTCTTTCATTTGAGAATATGAATCAAGACTACAAAGAGCAAACACTGTTAGTATTACCACGAAAATCGAGTTCTTCATCAAAATTGAATTAATTTATTAAAAAATCACTTTAACTGCCGGTTATTCTAAAAACATTTTAGTAAAAATAATAGAAATACATCGGTTTACAACTAAAAACCAAATCTCATTAAATATAATTATATTAAATATCTTAATAAAGAACATATAAGAGATTGATTTATTTTTCTAAGTACAGGGCAAAAATTTTACAATCTTATTAAATTCATATATGTTGTCAAAAATGCTATCAATTATGCGACCTATATTTCAAAATGATTCCATAGACTAAGAATTTAGCTTTAATATTAAAAAAAGTAATGTTATTTTTAATAATTGTGCTTTTTTTGAATATTAAATAACTACTTAGAAATATAAATTCTAATTCAAGGAGAATATTTTATGGCTGATTATAAATCAGAGCAAATTAGAAATTTTTCAATCATAGGACACGGTGGCTGCGGTAAAACCATCCTTTCGGAAGGAATTTTATACGCAGCAGGGGTAACTACAAGGTTCGGAAAGATTGAAGAAGGTAATACTGTAAGCGATTACAGGAAAGATGAAATTGAAAAACAACTTTCTATAAATTCATCTTTGATGAACTGTATGTGGAAGAATGGAAAAGGTGATATGACTAAATTTAATATTATTGATACGCCGGGATATATGGACTTTCTGGGTGAAGTAAAAGGTGCGTTACGGGTAACGGATACTTCGCTACTATTAGTGGACTCATTCAAAGGAATTGAAGTAGGTACAGAAGCCTGCTTCAAATATACGAAAGAAAATAAAAATAATATAATACTTTTAATTAATAAACTTGACCACGAAAATGCAAATTTTGATGAAACGCTTTCTCAATTAAAAGAAAGTTTCGGTTCGGAAGTGGTGGTTGTTAATTTCCCGGTTAATCACGGGTTAGGATTTAATGAAATAGTGGATGTTATAAAAATGAAAATGTACAGGTTCAATACGGATGGTAAGGGTGAATATACGGTGGAAGATATCCCTGCCGAGTTAAAAGATACAGCAGAAGAATATCACCAGAAATTTGTAGAAGCAATTGCAGAAGAAGATGAAGCTATGATGGAAAGATTTTTTGATAACGGAACCTTAAGCGAAGAAGATATTTATACGGGAATAAAAAAGGGGATGAAAGATAGAAATCTTTTCCCGGTATTTTGTACTTCCGCATCGAATAATGTAGGTGTGAGACCATTATTGGATTATATTTCCGAGTTTTGCGAATCACCAATAGACAAAGGACCTGAGATGGTTCATAAAAACGGGAGTGAAGACACTTTAGAGTTGAAACCTAATGTAAATGGTGAACCTGTAATGTTTGTATTTAAAACTGTGGCAGAAAAAAATGTCGGTGAATTATCTTTCTTTAGAGTATATTCCGGAAAAGTTGCTCCGGGATTGGATATGATTAACACGAATAATAGTAAATCCGAGAGATTATCACAGGTATACTCTATGAACGGAAAAGACAGGAAAGAAATGACGGAAGTGATTTGCGGTGATATGGCTGGTGTTGTGAAATTAAAAGATACGCATACGAATAATACGCTTTGTACAAAAGCGATGCAGGTAATTTTAGATAAGATAATATTACCTGAGCCGAATATGACGCTTGCAATCTCGCCAACAAGAAAAGGTGATGAAGATAAACTTGGTCAGGCAATACACTCAATCCACGAAGAAGACCCGACTTTTATAGTTTCATATGATACGGATATAAAACAAACTCTTATACACGGGCAGGGTGAAATTCATCTGAATACGCACATTGCAAGAATGAAGAGTAAATTCAATCTCGATGTAGACGTTTCAGAACCAAAGATTCCTTACAGGGAAGCAATAAAAAGAACAGTTCCCGAAATAGAATATAAACATAAGAAGCAATCAGGTGGCAGGGGACAATTCGGTCACGTTGTTATAAAGCTCGAACCACAGCCACGCGGACAGGGTTTTGAATTCGTTAATGCAATTGTCGGCGGTGTAGTACCTGGTAGATTTATTCCTGCGGTAGAAAAAGGAATAATAGAAACAATGGAAAGCGGAGTGCTAATAGGCTGTAAAGTGATAGATGTAAAAGCTACACTTCATTTTGGAAGTTTCCATACGGTTGACTCGGACGAAATGTCTTTCAAGATAGCCGCATCTATGGCTTTCAAAAAAGGATTTAAGGAAGCACATCCTGTAATTCTGGAACCGATTTATAATGTGGAAATTTATTTCCCCGAAGAGTTTATGGGAGCTGTATCGGGTGATGTATCATCGAGACGCGGAAAGATTCTCGGTATGGAAGCAGAAGGCAGATTACAGGTAATCAAATGTACATTACCGCTTTCGGAAATGGGCGGCTACTCTTCTAAATTGCGTTCATTTACTCAAGGCAGAGGTAGTTATACAAGAACATTCTCGCATTACGAAGAAGTACCAAAAGAAGTAGAATCGAAAATTATATCCGACTACGAAAAGAAGAAAGCGGAAGAGAATAAATAATATAAAGTTAAAAAGTATAAAGTAGAAAGTAAAAAGGGAGCAAGGCTCCCTTTTTTTATTAATAGAGTTTGAATTGAATTTACTTATTATATGATTCCCAGAGTTTTCTGAAAACCTCATCCAGAGCGGGTCCGAGCAGTAGAGGGTCATCAGTTTTAGAAGGCATATTTTCGAAGATTACATATGGAACATCTATTCCATTAATATTTAAATGTGTGGTTGAACCTGAGATTACTTCGTGGAAGTCAACTTCTTTATACATTTTTTCGAGTTTGGAATCGGGCAAGCCATGTTCGAGTATGCTGTCCGGTTTATCGGGATTAAATCTCTTGCGATTTTTTCTCAATGACTCTTCAAAGGGAACATTTACATAAAGGATTGCGGCATTTTTTAATAATTCCTGTGAAAGATGTTTGAAGGCTTCCTCGTATCCGCTGTGCTCGGTTCCGCGGGAGAATT
>JBAZEQ010000171.1:4663-6462 GCA_041653855.1 Ignavibacteria bacterium
CTTACCTTTGTTATCCCTAACATGCTTTGTATAGTCGAGAGAGATTCTTTCGATTAAAAGATGCCAGAGATATTCTTCTAAAAAGTAACCGTCTGAAGTCGAATGTAATCTTGGTTTTTTAAACTTCTTTTCGAGTATATCGTCTTCCTCAAACCAGGTCCATAGCATAGGAAAGTCATCTATATCGGTGATTTTACCAAGGTGAAAACGCTTTCTTCTTTCATCGAGATTCAGATTTTTTACATAGTGTATTACTTCGGATTTTCCCGAAGCAGGTCTGCCGAGCAGAATAATTTTATCAAATAATTCTTTCATACTAATTCGGTTTAATGGTTAGTAAATTAAGATAAAATACAAAATTTTGCAGAATCATTCAACTAAGTAGAGTTATAGAGCAAAATATCTTAAAAAATGTAGAATTTTTTAAAGGAAAAATTGGTTTTCGATATTGATAAATAAATAATAATTATGAACATAGAGGAACTAACAAAATCGCAGAAAGAGAAAATATCCGAGTTTGGTGTTAATACGTGGTATGTTTTAGAGATACTGAATGAATATGAAAATGCACCTGATTCCGTTAGTGATTACTGGAAAAAGTTTTTCGAATCGTTAGAAATAAACATAGAAAAAAATAAAAAACAAATAAACGGTAAAGGAAAAACTGTAATAGGGCAAAAAAGTATAACAAACATAAAAGATATTGAAGATGCTGTTCCGATAAGAGGTGCAGGTGTAAAGATAATAGAAAATATGGACAGCAGTCTCAGCATTCCGGTTGCAACTTCGCTTCGAACAATTTCCGTAAAAGTTCTGGAAGAAAACAGAAGAATCATTAATAATTATTTTCAAAAAACCGGTAGCGGGAAAATCTCTTATACACATTTAGCAGGCTGGGCAATTATAAAAGCATTAGAAAAAATACCTTCTTTGAATTTTGCATTCGGAGTGATTAATAATGAGCCGCAGGTAATTAAAAGGAAAGATATTAATATCGGTCTGGCAATAGATTTAATTAAGAAAGACGGAAGCAGGTCTTTAATAGTTCCCAATATTAAAAAAGTAAATACTCTGAACTTTAAAGAATTTTTCGATGCGTACAATGATATTATTTCACGTTCAAAAATAAACAAGATTGAAATTTCTGATTTTCAGGATACAACCATATCCCTTACCAATCCGGGAACGCTCGGCACAGTTTCATCAAATCCGCGTCTGATGGTAGGGCAGGGAGCTATTATTGCAACGGGTAGTATCGATTATCCATCGGGATTCCAGGGAGCAACTGGCGATGTAATATCAAAACTTGGAATTAGTAAAATAATGAATATCACAAGCACTTATGACCACAGAATTATTCAGGGTGCGGAGTCGGGTTTGTTTCTGAAAAGAATGAATGAATTATTAATTGGAGAAGATAATTTTTACGAGAATATTTTTGAGGATTTAAAAATCCCAACAAAACCTGTTCTCTGGCAAGCGGATAATAATCCCGATGATTTTAGCGGAATAAATAATCTTAATGAAATAGAGAAACAGGCGAAGGCAATTCAATTGATAAATATGTTTAGAGTAAGAGGGCATCTGCTTTCCAACCTTGACCCGCTTAATCCGAAAGCTCAATATCACAAAGAGCTTGACCCTGTAACCTACGGATTTACTGTGTGGGATTATGACAGAGAATTTATTACCGATGGTCTTGGTGGATTTAGAACCGCAAAATTAAGAGACATTTTGGATATGCTACATCAAACTTATTGCGAGAATATAGGAGTCGAGTATAAACATATTCAAGACCC
>JBAZEQ010000172.1:0-6421 GCA_041653855.1 Ignavibacteria bacterium
AAGGTGAACCAACCAGTTTTATAAAATCACCTACACTATCAATCATATCCCTTTTGTAAAAGTTCAAAATTTTACAAGCAACAGAGCCAACATTAGAATCAACAAATCCTTTCATCATTTCTTCGAGGAAATTCTCATCACATTCTATATCATTATTAAGCAAAACTATAGGAGATATTTGTTTCTCTTTTAAGGAGTATTTTATTCCTTCGTTAACAGCTTTGGCAAAACCATAATTTTTATCGAGTTCAATAATCTCAACTTCGGAGTAATTTGCTTTTGTAAATTCAACCGAGCCATCTTTAGAGCCGTTATCGACTAAAATTATTCTCACTTCGGGTACATACGATAAAGAGTCGAATGTTTGCATTCTAAGCGAATCAAAACAAGTTTTAAGATGCTTTAACCCGTTAAAAGTCGGTATCACTACGGAAATATTCTTTTTATTTTCTTTCACTAAAATATACTTTCAATGTATTTCAAATTTACTTTTTTATTTGCTTGAATAAATTTTCTTTTTTTCAATGATTTTGGAATTTCACTTAATCCCCTGATATACCCTTTAAAAGCAAATTTAAAAGTCCCTTTGGGATAGTGCATAAGGAACTTATAATACCTGCTTACACGTGCAAGAAAAAACAGCGGAGAATATTTTAAATAAAGAAACAAAGGGAAATTTTTAATTCTAAATGCAATTAAGTTTTTTTCTGTATAATACGTTTCCCATCCTTCGAATTTACTGGTTGTTTCTCTTCTTTTATGGTAACAAATTATCATAGGATTATAATAGCATTTATATCCTCGTAACTGAAATCTAAAACTCAAATCGACATCTTCCAGATAAGCAAAAAAATCCTCATCGAAAAGTCCCGCATCTCTAAATAAGTGTTTTTTATAAAATGCCGCTCCTGCACAGGCACCAAAAACAAGACCAGCCTTATCATACTGACCAATATCTTTTTCACCGTGTCCTCTTGCCATTGGAGTTCCACCGTTTTTTCGAATAAAATCGCCAGTATCATCTATTACATCACGACTAAAGAAATTAAGCATTTTCACAGCCACAAAATCAGCCTCTTTTACACACTCAAACGTTTTTAATCCTTTTTCGATAAAATCTTCTTTTAGTTCAATATCATTATTTAATAAGAGTATAATATCACAAATATTTTCATCTAAAGAAAATTGTATTCCCGAGTTTATAGCTTTAGAAAATCCAAGATTTTCAACGTGTTTAATAATTTTTATTTCTTTATAATTATTTTCAATATATTCAACCGATTTGTCATTGGAGCCATTATCGACAATTATCACCCTGAAATTATTATTGGTTTGATTCTCCAGCGAGCGAAGAACCCATTTTAAATTTTCCAGTCCATTATAATTTGGAATAATTATATCAATCATCTCTGTGAGTTATAATTATCCAAAATAAATTTATGAACTCTAATAATATCGGGTCTGCATTTATTAAAAACCCTTTTAATATTTTCTAAAAATATTTTCAAATAAGAATTTACAAAAACCAATGATTTTATTAAATAATATTTTGAGGTCGAACTATTTTGTCTAAAAAAATTAATAAAACTAATTATAAAATAACCGTAAATTTTATAGTTTGTATCCATCATCATACTCGATGCACCAATATGCACAACTCCCGAATCAGCTATATATAATTTATAATTTTTTGCTATTCTATAACATAAATCAACATCCTCAAAAAACAGGAAATATGACTCGTTAAATCCATTAAGTTCATTATAAACACATCTTTTCATAAAAATAAAAGCCCCGGGAATCTGAGGGACTTTTTGCAATTCGCTACAGTTTTCTTTAATATCCGCTTCAATATATTTTTCAATTAACTTGTGCGAATTAAGAAACGGTTTTGAAAAAATGGAATAAAACAATATATATTGCAAAATTTTAGGATATTTACAATAATATTTTTTCTGAAATTTTTCATCTTCCCCGTAGAGCTTCACACCAACCGCTCCTATATCTTCTTCTTTTAAATATTCAATTAATTCCCTTAAAACATTTCTTGTAAAAACGATATCGGGATTTAATATCAGGACAAAATCACCACTGCAAATCTCAACACCTCTATTATTTGCGTAAGCATAACCTTTGTTTGAATCGAGAAAAATACATTTTATGTTTTTATGATTCTCCGATAACAACTTCAATGTTTTTTTTGAATTATCATCGGAATTATTGTCTACAATTATAATTTCCTTTTCAATTTCTTTCTCAAAGAAATTAATAGAGTTTATACAGGTTTCCGTTAAACCAGATGTATTAAAATTTACTATTATTATGGATACTTTCAAATTAATTGCTCAGTAATTAAAAATCTTTTTAGTCTTTTAAATTTTTTCCCGATATTAAGAGAACTATTTATTTTTCTTTTGAATTTATACCACAAGGGTAGGGGTTTTTTTGCGTCGGAATACTTTGTCCGTAAAGGATTACCAAAAACAGAATTGTAATATTCTCCCGTTGCATGATATACCTTTGTGTTTTTCAAAATCCCGGAAATAAGTCCGGCTTTTGTAACCCTTAACTGATAATCTGCATCCTCAGAAATAAACTTCCGGTTTTTCAAAAACAATAGTTTACCCATTTCACTATACACTTCTTTTGAAATCATAAAGCACCAACCGCCTGAAGGACCTGATTGAATTACAATTTTACCGTCATAAAATTCTCTATCTGTATAAATATTTTCCGGGTATTTTGCACCGTTTGTTTTTTCATCCTGAATAACATCGGCTACGAGATAACCCATATACGGAATGGATTTATAAGCCCTTACCATATTATGTACCCAATTATCAGGAAAGGAAATTACATCGTCGTCTATTCCAATAATAAAATCACCTTTTGCAAGTTCTACTGCTTTGCTTTTTGCGTTATTTCCTAAATTAGCTTTACTATTTATTACTTTAATAAATTTATTTGATGCAGATATATTTCGTAAAAATTCGTTCGTCCCATCATTCGAATTGTTGTTCCAGATTATAATTTCATAATTTACACTATTTATCGTTCCCAGTAACGACTTCAAGCATAACTTCAAAGCTTCCAATTTATTAAAAGTAATTATTACAAAGCTAACCATTTCGTTTTCATATTCCTTTAATTCGAATTTATATTTCTTAAAATAATTTGCCGGGAGGAATTTCAAAAATATTTTAGCCAGTACATTTTTGTTTCTATCATTCAGATATTTAGTGTCTAATATAACAAAGAGAAAGACAAGCGAATAAATAGAAGCTGAAACAAGAAGAAATACTATTCCTTCAATTCTGTTATTAATATTAAATCCAAATTCGTTTATCAATTTTAATCCGGAGAAAACAATCAATCCCAATACAATACTAAGAAAAGCAGGGAAAAGATATTCTTTCAATAAAACATTAAAGAATTTTCCTTTAAAGTATTTTACAGATACTATAAAAATATAGATTGATGATATAACGGTTGCGAGGGTATTGCCATAAGCCGCACCAATCAATCCATAATTCCTTATAAATAAATAGCTGAGAATAACGTTAATAATAAAATGTATAAGTCCCTCATACATCTGGTATTTAGGAATCCCGATATTCGGAAGTATCGAGTTTCCGGGAGAAGAAATTATAAGATTTACGAGCATACCAATTATAAGAATACGCAAAATGTTTGCTGATACTTCAAACCCACTCCCCATCCAGCTGAATATGATTTCATCTGCAAAAATAAATACAAAAACCGATATAGGAATCGAAACAAAAGATAAATATTTTATTGTATCTTCATATAAAATGTTCAATTTTTCTTTGTTCGATTGCAATTCAGCCGCAACCGGTGCCACCTGTATAATAAACTGCATTGGAATTAATCTTGCAATCCTGATAATTCGTGAACCAAGATTGAAAAAAGTAACATTGTTTAAAAGACTGAATATTCCCAGCAGAAACTCGTCATATTTTTCCGAAAAGAAACCTGCAAGTTTCGATACCTGCATTTGCATACCGAAGTTTGTCATTTTTTTAAAAAACGAATACTTCAAATATTTTATTCCAAAGGTCATCTGTGGAAGAAATTTTTTCGCAAAAATAATATTCAATATAGTTCCTAATGTTACGCTAAAAAGCTGGCAATAGAGAAGCCCGTATATACCATAACCAAGATACAGCACGATTATTATAGAAACAAAATTTATTAGCCCGACAATTATATTCAATAAACTATTCACATACATCTTTTGCAGGCTTATCAATAGGGAGACAAAAATATTCGAATTTGTAGCAATAACAAAAATTAATAAACTTATATGTAAAGCAAATTTTCCTTTTTCATATGCTTCGGGCGGAATATTGATATAATTTATAATGAAATCGGAAAAGAGATATCCCAGTCCCCAGAAAATCAATGTAAAACATAAATAAAACACTGCTCCGATATTAATAGTGCTGTTAAGACTATCATAATCTTTTTTATAAAAATATTCCGATATAAATTTCACAAAGGAAGTAGAAACCCCTAAATCGAAAAGAGTAAAAGCCCCAATGAATCCGTATGCTATGGCATAAATTCCAAACTCAACCTGACCGATTTTTCCGACAATAATCGGAATAAGAATAAAAGGGAATAAATATCCAATTATTTGAGAAATAGAACTATAGAATGTATTTTTTATAACTTTATCAACAAGACTCAAAACAAAACGTCATTTTCTTATGAATTATACAAAAATTATGTAAATTTAGGTAATTTTAATTAATACTTATATCCTAAACAAGTTATATAAAAAATTTAAAATAGGTATGTTAATATTTAAAATTTCTTGAAGATAGATGTAACCAGTAACCTAATAGTTAAAATCGGAATTAAAAAATTTGCCTTTACTCCGAAATTATTTCTGAAATACCTTAGAATATCAGAATACATAATTTTTCTGATTTTAAAATCTGCTTTTTTTGTCGAATGACTTCCGTGATGAACTATTTCCACACTATGCAGAAAAAAAATTTTACTTCCACTATTCCAAATCTTTTTGCATAAATCCACATCATTATATAATATTTTGTACTGTTCGTCGAAATATTCTATTTTTTTTAATATATCGTTTCTTATCATTAAAAATGTTGTTGCTATCTGGTCTACCTCGATAGTCTCGTTATAATTAAACCACAACATATCGTAATCATAGTTTAATCTATTCAAAGATAAATATGTGAAAAAGGAGTTTTTTTGTTTTGGAAATTTTTTGCAGTTTCCCTGCAACCTGCCGTCGGGATATACAAGCCGGCACCCTACTGCTCCACAGATATTATTTTTTTCGAGAAAGATTATACAGTCAGATAATGCATTACCTCTTAATTCTGTATCATTTCCAAGCAGTAAAACATATTTTCCTTTTGCAATCCTCATCCCCTGGTTGCATGCTATTGCATAACCAAGATTTTGTTCGTTTGATATAATAGTTACATCAGGAAATATTTTGGATAATTCCCGAAAAGAATTATCGACAGAGTTGTTATCAATTAAAATAATTTCAATGTTTTCGGGATTGATTGAAAAAAAATTATCATTATAAATAGAATCGATACAATTTGATGTCAATTGTTTGGCATTCCAATTAACAATTATTATAGAGAGAATTAAATTATTGTTTTCCGGCATAATTATAATACTTTAAACTTGCATTATAAAACATCATTTGAATTTTGTATCTGAGGATTTCCACATCACGCAGATAATTTTTTTGAGATGACCCACTTGTATTTTTGTATTGATATTTTCTTAATGCGAGTTCAATAGCGGTTTTGACATATTCTTTTTGATTCACACCAATTGGACACCATCCATATTTATTGCGTTTGAAAACAAATGGCAGGAAGTTCATATGTTCAGACGGAATAATCCCGTTATTAGATTCTTCCTGCAATTCCTTTGTTATTGTTTTACCTTCAAGATACAGTGCAACCTGGAATAAAGCAAGTATAGAAAAAGTATAAATAATCATAAACGACATACCTATAAGGGTAGTCTCCCCAAAACTAACGGTCAAGTTCCACGTAAAATGCAAAAACATTGCAATAAAAATACCCACAGGGATTAAAAATATTTTGAATATTACCGGTTTAAATTTTGCGTAGCCAATAAAGCCACCCAAAGTAGCCTGTGACATACAATGCATTACAGCAGAAAATAAAGTACGTATAATCACAAGCCAGAACCAAGATTGCAAATTACTTCCGTAAGAAATGAAATACAAAAAATTCTCCGTCATTCCAAAACCCAGACCTATTGCACCTCCATAAACCACCCCGTCAACAACACCATCAAACTTCTTTGTAAAAGCCATCATCATCAAAAACACACCTTTAGTCGATTCTTCGATAAGAGGTGCAGTAATTATTGCTCC
>JBAZEQ010000173.1:0-6415 GCA_041653855.1 Ignavibacteria bacterium
ATCAGGAACACAACTGCTGAAGACACTTAAAAAAAAGCCTAAAGTAATAGTAACCACTGCTTTCAGAGATTATGCTATCGATGCTTTTGATTTAGAAGTTACGGATTATCTCCTGAAGCCGTTTTCCTTCGAGAGATTTCTGAAAGCTGTCGAGAGAATTCGAAACTTAATTTGCGAAAATCAAAACCATACCAATGCAAAGATAAAAGAAAAAGAATATATTTTTGTCAAGTGCAATGGTAAAATGGTTAAAATAAATTTTAATGACATTCTATATATAGAAGCTTTAAACGAATACATAAGTATTAAAACGAATACGGGAAATATAATTACTTTGCAGAGTATGAAGAATATCGAAAAAGTATTACCCGAATCAAAATTCGTTAGAATACAAAAATCATTCATAGTTTCTATGAATAAAATTGATTTTATAGAAGGACAATTTATTGTAGTGGCGAATAAGAAACTCCCAATAGGAAATATATATAAAAAAAGATTTTTTGAGCTGATTTCATTGAAGGGGAAGTAAACAGGAGTTCTTAATCTTATGAAAAAAAAATATTCGATATTATTAAATATATTATATTGGTCTTTAACTTTGATTACGATGGGTCTTCAAACCATTCCCGCCATAGGAAAAGAACCCATCAATTTAGTTATCCTGGATTATGTAATTTATACTATTTCAGGTATATTGATATTTTATTTCTTTTATTTTTTTATTTCAAAAAAATATTTGCAAAAAAAATACGCAAAATATCTTATTATATTAGGATTAGTATTTACAGTTTTCTACACAATGTTAGCCACAATTATATATATTTTTTTTGTTTCGTATGATGCTTTTTCTTTAAGTGGTAAAATGTTTCTACTCGAATATACCAAATACTATCTTCAATTTCTCGAAGCCAATTTTATTTTTGGATTATCAGGCTCGCTTATAAAAATAGCTTTGCTCTGGTATGAAAGTATGATAAAACAAAAGGAAATCGAGAAAAAAATGGTAACCGACGAGCTTTCTTTGCTAAAGACACAAATTAATCCGGAATTTCTTGTGAGTGTATTGCTCGAATTAAAAAACCGAACTGAAAAGTCACCCGATACTGCAATTTATATTATAGAAAATCTTTCGGAAATAATGAGCTATATGCTTTATGAAACCTCTGCCAATAAAGTCTTATTGGATAAAGAAATAAACTATATAAATAATTATCTAAATCTGCAAAGAGTCAGATATAGTCCTGATATTATTAGTTTTGAGGTAACAGGTGATACAAACGGAATTATGGTTCCGCCATTGCTATTTATGCCCTTTATAGAAAATGCTTTTAAATATGGTGATGGATTTTTTCAAACCCCTGGTATTATTATCAATCTTGATGCCGGAAAAAATAATTTATCGTTTGAAATCATTAGTCATACAAAAGAAAATACAGGTAAAAATAAACACGAAGACGAATTTAATATAAAATCGATTAAACGCCGTCTTGATTTGTTATTTGGAAATAATTACAGTATGGAATTAACTAACGATGATAACAAATATATCACTAAACTGAATATAAATCTTACCACATAAAATTTATTTCATCAGAAATTATATTTAAGTCCTAAATTAATACTAACGAATTTCATATTATCATCTTCGCTAAAAAGATAATGATATTTCGCCAGGAATGTCCAGTCAATATTTTTAAAGAAACCGGATTCAAAACCAAGTCCTCCGTTTATACCGAACTTGCCGCTCCAGTTTTCATCAACGTTTTCAAATTGCTTTAACAAAGTGCTGGAAATAAAAACTCTTTCATTGTAATATCCTAGATTTGTTGTTAAAAAAGCGTTTGCTTTTTTCTGTATCGGGATATAATAATTTATTCCTGTAGTTAATTCAAACATAACAAGCTTTGTAGAAGAAGGCGTATTTAGATTGGGGTCAAAAGAAATATTGTTTTCTTTGAAATGTTCAAAGTCAAAACCGGTATTTAATACAGCAGAAATATTTTTATTAATCTTATATTCACCCTGTAAAGCAATATTATAATTTAAGTTTTTCATTCCGTAATTAGATGCTCTCCAATAACCACCATTACTTATAGAAACAGAAAACTTATTTACTAAAGTTTTATTTTTTATTTGTGAAAAACTATTTAGAGAGATGAAAAGAAATAAAAGTGTAACCGCTAAAACAACTTTTTTATTATCCATAACCGATTAATTTATTTCAATAAATATAAATACAAGAATATGTATTGTCAATAGAAAAAACACTTAAAAATTACTCTCCGCATTGTCTCATAAAAAAGGACGAAGAGCAAAATACAATACGGTAGGAATAAAAGGATTTTACCGTTGTTGGTGTTAAAGCTAAGCGACACCAACAACAGCAAGAAGACGAAAAAAAGCAAATTTAAAAAGAGTTGTGTACAAAGTAATTTGCAAGATTGAAATATATTCGATATTTTTAAGTGTTATTTACTTTTTGAATTTCTAAAAGGAGATTTATATGCCATACGAAGAACATCCATTATTAACAAATCCAAAAGGAAAAAATTTAAAGATATGGCGATATATGGATTTCACGAAGTTGGTTTCGTTATTGCAAAAAGAAAAATTATTTTTTCCTAGTACAAGGACATTGAAAAAAATTGACCCGTGGGAAGGGACATATCTAAAAAAATCTCTTGAATATCGTTTAGCTGAAGATTGCAAATTCATGCAAATGAAGGGTGAAAAACCAACATACGAAAAAATTAAAGATATGTCTGAAAAGTGGAATAATTGTTATGAAAATTTTATAAATTTAAATTGTATTAGTTGTTGGCATTATAATTCAATAGAATCAGCAGCTATGTGGAGATTGTATTTAAAAAGTAATGAAGGAATTGCAATTCAAACTGATGTCAAATCTATAAAAAGAGCTTTTGCTAATTCAGATTCGAAAGTATATTTCAGTAAAATTTGGTATAAAGATTATGAAAATGACATTTTTTATTCAAAAGATGTTTTAAAAAGTGTTGGGTATAGGAATGCAAATTTGCTTATACCATTTATTTGTAAAAGAAAAAATTATGAGCACGAAAAAGAATATCGAGCAATTGTTACTGTTGAAAATAATAATAAAGAGCAAATTAATTTTGCAAAAGAAAATGGTGGTATTTTTGTTCCTGTTGATTTAAAGTTATTAATAAAAAAAATAATATTAGCACCCGGTAGTCCCCCGTGGTTTAAAGAATTAGTAGAAGGAACTCTTAAAACATATAACTTCGATGTCGAAGTTGTCCCCTCGGTTGTTGATGATGAACCATATAAATTCGATTTAGAGCCGTATAAAAACGTTTAATTTTCTTTGCGTATCTTTGCGAAAAACTTTGCGACCTTTGCGGTTAAAAATTAAACAACTTAAATCAACTTCTTATACTTAATCCTTTTCAATGCTACATCACCCAGACGTTTCTTTTTATTTTCTTCATATTCGGAGTAGCCACCTTCGAAATAGTAAACCTGCGAATCGCCTTCGAATGCAAGTATGTGAGTTGCAACTCTATCGAGAAACCACCTGTCGTGGGAAATAATTACCGCACATCCCGCAAAACTTTCCAGACCCTCTTCTAATGCCCGCAGAGTATTAACATCTATATCGTTTGTAGGTTCATCCAGCAGTAAAACGTTAGCCTGAGATTTAAGTGTAAGTGCAAGATGAAGCCTGTTACGCTCACCACCCGAAAGCATACTCACTTTTTTTTCCTGGTCAGTTCCGGTAAAATTAAATCTTCCGACATAAGCTCTTGAATTGTACTGCTTTCCGCCAAGGTCAATAAATTCCTGTCCTTCCGAAATCGCCTGCCATACGGTATTCTCAGGGTCTATCTCAGCGTGAGCCTGGTCAACATATCCGACCTGAACTGTTTCACCAATTTCGAATTGTCCCGAATTCGGTTTCTCGCTTCCGAGAATCATTCTGAATAGTGTAGTCTTTCCTGCCCCGTTCGGACCGATTACACCGACTATTCCCGCCGGCGGTAAGCTGAAATTCAAATCTTCAAATAAAATATTTTCACCAAATGCTTTCGATACTTTTACGGCTTCTATAACTTTATTTCCGAGACGCGGACCATTTGGAATAAATATTTCAAGAGTTTCCTCTTTTTGTTTTGTGTCTTCGTTTAAGAGTCTGTCGTATGCTTGCAATCTTGCTTTTGATTTTGCATGCCTTGCACGGGGAGACATTCGTACCCATTCGAGTTCCCGCTCTAAAGTTTTAGTACGCCTGCTTGCTGTTTTTTCTTCCATAGCAAGACGTCTTTGTTTTTGGTCTAACCACGAAGAATAATTTCCTTCATATGGAATTCCTTCGCCTCTGTCGAGTTCGAGTATCCAGCCTGCAACGTTATCTAAGAAATACCTGTCGTGAGTAACTGCTATTACAGTTCCCTTGTATTGTTTTAAATGTAGCTCAAGCCATTCTACGGATTCGGCATCTAAGTGATTTGTCGGTTCATCGAGTAATAAAATATCCGGTTCGGATAGAAGAAGTCTGCATAGTGCAACCCGTCTACGTTCACCGCCGCTAAGATTTTTAATCGGTAAATCTTCTTCGGGACATCTAAGTGCATCCATTGCACGCGAAAGTTTTGCATCCAGTTCCCAGCCGTTTTTATGCTCTATTAGTTCCGTAAGTTCGCCCTGTCGCTCTATTAGTTTTGTCATTTCGTCGTCTTCCATCGGCTCTGCGAATTTATTATTCACTTCTTCGTATTCTTTTAAAATATCCACAACATCCTGCACACCTTCCATTACTATTTCCTTAACGGTTTTATTATCGTCCAGAATCGGCTCCTGCGGAAGGTATCCAACCGAATACTCTTTTGTAAAATGTACTTCACCGTCGAAATTTTCTTCTTCACCTGCAATGATTTTCAGCAGTGTGGACTTACCGGAGCCGTTCAAACCGATTATACCGATTTTAGCTCCGTAAAAAAACGAAAGGTAAATATTTTTTAATACCTGTCTTTTTGGCGGGTAGGTCTTGCCTACTCCCACCATCGAAAAAATTATTTTGTTATCTGCCATAATGTAAAAATACACTTATTCATTTTAACAAGAAATGGAAAGAGGATTGATTTTATCTTTTAAACCGTTAATACGATTCAGAAAATTTGTGAAATTTGTTTAGCTACAGATAAAGTAGCTGTGTGATTATTACGATTTTGTCAAATAATGAGAAACAAAAACCTTAAAATTCGTCTGGTTTCCCGCTTTCGCGGGAATGACAAAGATGATAAACCTTAGTATTACACAGTAACTGAATCCGTGGATTAAATTGATATTTTAAAATTTTATTCCTGTTCTGATGTCGAACGAATAATTATTAATTTTCCAAATATAACCATCAGGTAATGTTCTTTCCCCAAGATTTGTAAAATCCGGATTATATGTTCCTTCAATAAATAAATTTAATAATTTTGAAGGTTTGAAATCAAGTCCTAGTCCAATAGACCCGCCGAATATTTTATTATTATTAATCGGATAACTATAAAATGAGGGAGTCAATTTTTCTCCGTTTAAAACGTTATTTGAAGAAATAAAAATATCCATTCTGACACCTGCAAGAATATAGGGAGATAAATACCCGGTGTTTCCATCATACTTTGCAAGTAATTCCACCGACATCATATTTACTGTTCTGTGAAAATAATCCGTTCCAAGATATTGCCCGGTTTCGGATGTTTTTGTCCAATCTTCCAAAGCTCCTTTTTGGGAGTAATTAATTCCTGCTACTATATTTAGTTTCTCAAATAAATGAATTTCTTTAAAAACACCTCCGGTGAAACCAAATTTATAACTTAATGCTTCTCCAAAACCGCGATAATATTGATTTGCTATTGATGTTCCGATTTTAACACCGAAGCCCTTGTAAATCTGAGCATTTGAAAGAGATGAAAATAGAAAAATTAGTGAGAATACAAAAATTAGTTTTTTCATTATAGTATTATTTTTATTTAATAATATTTTATTATGTCTTTTAATGCAAGAGATTAATTGTTACACTAAATGAAAATGAAATATGCCTGTGGTTTTCACTCAAAACTCTTTACTATCCTTTCTGCGTGTATGAAGATATCATTTCCATCAATCCAGTCTATGAGTTTCTTGTATATTGTATATATAATAATAGATTTCAAAATTAATTACTGGGGAGTATATATTTAACCGTTATATGTTATTTCATAAAATATTATACTTTTTATTAGCACGGTAAATTGTTAATTTTGTATTATTACCAATAAATAATTCAACTGATATATGAAAAAAATTAATCTCTTTTCTGCTTTACTTTTTATTTTTTCTTTTCTCTTTGCCCAAAGTTCATATTCACAGGAGCTGACAACCATGTAAATCAATCCCGCAACGGAAG
>JBAZEQ010000174.1:0-6371 GCA_041653855.1 Ignavibacteria bacterium
TTAAACGGGATTCTGAGCGGAAACACAGGTTCATACAACTGGCTTAAAGGAAACGGTATTACTCTTGGTTGTGAATTCAGACCAATTGAATCTGCTTATATAAAGCTTGAAGGAAGATACTTAAGGCTCGACAATGAAATAAAAGCTTTTTATAAAGGCAACGAGAGATTTGAAGGAATGTTGAACATAGGAGTTGAATATTAATAAATTCGTAAGATTTATAGATTAACGATTATTTCTTTAAAAACCCACATATTTTATGTGGGTTTTTTATTACTCATTATTCATTAATAATTAATCATTATCGTAGGGGAACTTGTCTAACATATAAAGAGTATAAAAAAGTGAATTATAATTTGCAATTTATATGTTACCCTTTAAGGGGGTAAATTTAGGATTTGACAAATAGAAAATAATTACTATATTACTCAAGAGAAATTTAAAAATTACGCATATGGAAAAAATAATTTTTATTCTTATAGTTCCCTTTCTCCTGTGCTTCAGTGGATACTCGGTAAGCCAGGTTGAACCGGAGGAAGAAGTTATCATAACGAAGCCTGCCGAAGATTCGGCTGACATGGATACATTTTATGATGAACTCTCAAAAGATGGCGACTGGATAAAAGTGGAAAAAGATGAAATCGATAGCGAAGAAAATTTAGAGTTAAGCGAAACAGTCGATATTGATGAAGATGTTATAACGGAATATATCTGGAGACCAAGAATAAGCTACACATATGTAAACTGGAATCCGTACTCGTACGGACACTGGGAATTTACGCGGTTCGGATGGGTATGGGTATCGGATTACGAATGGGGATGGGCACCTTATCACTATGGAAGGTGGTGGTTTTCTATGAGATGGGGATGGGTTTGGTCACCCGGACATAGATGGGCACCAAGCTGGGTTTCCTGGTGCCATACGCGTAACCATATTGGCTGGCATCCTATATCTCCAAGAACTCCTTGGAGACACCATAAAGGGGTTATTGTAACCAACCCAATTACACCAAGACAAAAAAGCATAACCAATAAATGGACTTTTGTTAAAAAAGAAGATTTCACCAAAAAAGTTACGAATGAAACAGCAATCGATTTGAAGAACAATAAAAATTTTGTATCGGATGCAAAGATTACAACAAGCGGGAAAGAAGTTTACAACACAGGACCAAAGAAAAAGGATATTGAAAATTCAACCGGTACAAAAATTACCACTAAAAAAGTATCTGTAGTAAATACTAATAATGAAACTTCGAAATTTAATAACTCTTCAAAATCCAAAAACCTGAACGAAAAAAATACCGGCACAAAGAAAAAGAATGAAAATGTTTATAAAAGTAACGAAAGCAGCAATACAGGAGATAAGCAAATAAAGAAAAATACAGAACCTAAGAATAAACAGGAAAATACGACGAAAAATCCAAACGGTAATAGAGAAAAAAATAATAACACCAAGAATACAAATAAAGAATCTAACAAAAACACTAATACGAATAAGGAATCCAATAGAAATTCTAATACTAAAAAAGAAACAAATAAAGCTCCGACTTATAATCCGGGAAACAGCAACAAGAATAAACAAAAAGAAACTTATAAAGCACCGACATATAATCCCGGAAACAGCAATAAATCGGGGAACAGTAATAATGGCAGCAAGCCGAATAATAGTCCGGGAAATAATAATAAGAACTCTAGTCCTCCGCCTAAGAAAAAATAACTCTTAACTTTAGTTGTTAAGTGATTGATGTCAAGAAAATACCTTTAATGAATTTTTGTTAAAGGTATTTTTTATTTACCGTTTGACAACTCCAAGAAATATTTTGTTATCAATGCTTCGTAATCTTCTGTATATCCTTCTTTTTGAAGTCGCAGGAAATCTTCCTTTAAAGAATTGATGGAGTTTGGTCCGCTTATTACTACTTCGGGAGGAGATGTGCGGATGTAATTTTCGCCCGGTTTTGATTCACGTTTTTGTTCAAAATCTTTTTCTCTTTGAGAAAGTTGAGCATCAAGCATTCTCGAAAGGATTCTGTTTTGCCTTTCGAGTAATTTTTCATCAAGTCTGTTATCATTTAAATCTTTGATAGTTTCTTTCATTTGTTTTTCAACTTCTTTCAAATCACCAAGTAGTTTATCTCCCGACTGCTCTTTTTCCTTTTCAAATTCAGCATTTAGTTGTTCAAGGGATTTCCTGATTTCTTCCTGCTCGAGTTTTAATCTTTCCATCTGCAATTTTGTATCGGTTTGCATTTCTTCTTTTCCGTCTTTACCATCTTTACCCTTATCGCCCTTTTGCCCCATCTTTTGCATTTGTCCGTTGAGTCCTTGTTGCTTAGCAATAATTTTTGCAAGTTGCTGCATCAGTTGTCCGAGTCTTCCCTGACCTTTTTTATTACTTTTACCCTGTTGTTTCATCTTGGAAAGCATATCACCGAGCATTTTTGTGGCATTATCGAGTGATTGTTTTGCTTTTCCTTGATTACCTACAGCATTTTCCTTATCGCCCTTTTGCAAATTGCCTTCAGCTTTATCCATTTTATTGTATGCATTACCAAGTTCTTTACCAAGGTCGGGTGAAATCTCTAAGCCGTCTTTTGTCATATTCATCAAATCATTAATATCTCCTGTCAAGCGGCTTTTTAAATCTCCCTGGTCTTTACTTGAATTTTGAAATTCTTCTATATCACTTTTTTTTATATCCTGCGATTTTTCTTTTAAATCCTGTTGTTCTTTACTTAATTTTTCAAGGTCGTTTTTAATTCGCTCGATACCTTCCATCATTTTTTTATTCATATTTTGTGTATCCATAGCCGATTCAAGAGCATCCTGCATTTCATCATTCATATCTTTCAAGTCTTCAAGAATTTCATCCTGCGTACTTTCAGAACTTTCTTTTTGTCCTTTCATCAGTTCATTCGACGATTTCTGCATTTTATTTTGAGGATTTTTCTGCTCCATTTTTTTGTTCAGTTTCTGTAAATCATTCGGATTTATATCCTCTTTCATTTTATTAAGTTCATCGAGAAGTTTCTGAAGTTCATCTTTAAATTCCTGTGTTTGTTCTTTTATATCCTGTTGTTTGTTTGCGAGGGTATTTAATTTCCCTGTTTCGTCTATATTTGTTTTTTCAGTTTGATTTTTTAATTCCTCCTGTTGTTTAGTTATTTCATCGAGTTTTTGAGTGAGGTCTCCGAATTTTTGTAAATTTTCGATTTTCTTCATCAGCTTCATTAGTTGTTCAATCTGCTTTTTAAAAGCTTCTTCATCAAAATGAAAATTTTTCATTTCCTCCCGAAGTTGGTTCATATCGTTTTTTTTCAATGCCTCGAGCATTTTTTTCAGAACATCACGGAACTCGGGAGTATCGATTTTGTTGAACATTTCCTGCAATTTCATAAATTGTTCAAGAGTTTTTTCACTCAACATATTTTTTTGCTGAAGCTCATTAATCCCGTTTTCCATCTTTTTCTGCGTAGCTTCCATATTGTTTTGCAGGTTTTCCATTCTTTTCTGTAAATCGAGTTTTTTCTGAGGGTCGTTTAAACCAAGTTCTTCAGTATTATTTTTTTTTAATTCCTGAATTTCATCCTGCAAATTTTTTATATCATTGAAAATAGCTTTTAAATCTTCTTCGAGATTTTTAGTAATTTCTTCGGATTTTTTTAATACTTCGGATAGCGATTTATATGTCAGATACCTGAGTTCTGATTTAGCTGATTTACCGCTATTATCTGTAACCTCCATATAGTATTCGATGATATCGCCCGAGTGTATATTCATATTCCCGATATACCACATATAAGGGACTTCTATTTCTGTGGCATTTAGGTTTTTAATCGGAATACTAACGGAAGAAAAATTGTTCGATGCCGTTTGGTTCGATTTTGATTTTCTGAAAGATAAATTCAATTTCGAAAAACCGAAATCATCCCTGATTCTAGCTTTTAATAAAATTTCTTTTTCACCTTTAATAGAATAGTTTTCATCCTGAGGCTCGATAATAGTAATTTTAGGCGGTTCATTTGCAATTAATTTTATCGAATAAGTTTTTTCGTTTTTACTTTCATTACCTTTTTCATCTTTTAATTTAATTTTATAACTTCCTTCCTCGTTTGCCTCAATTGTTCCCATTGCACCATCTCCCTGAACGGATAAATTTAAATATTTATCGTTCAATGAAATTCCAGCTGAAGACAGTTCTTTACTCGCTTTTATATCGAAATATAATTTACTTCCTTCCAAACAGTATACTTCACCTTCGTTTTCGTTAAGATTTTTTACGGGCATCGCAGTATAATCAGGCGGGGTAATGGTTATACGAAAATTCTTTATGATAGGATAATCCGAAATTTTTATTTTATATTCCTCCGAACGGATTTCTTTATATTCCGCATAATACACTAAATCGGTATTGATATTTTCTATAGTTGTGTAAAAAATGTTGTCGGAAGAGGCTTTTAAATCCTTTGAATCAGAAAGTATCTCGTAACCATCGGGAGTGTATTGTTTGGTGAAAAATTCTATTTCATCTATTTTTAAATCAGGTTTATTGGATTTAATCTTTATTGTTACGTTTATTTTATCACCCTTAAAAGTCTCATAATTTCCCGGAGTGATTTCAAAAGCGATTCCAAATTTATTATCTATATAACTGTATTTATAATTTATAAACCTGTCGAGTGAACTGAAAAGTGAATGCGGAAAGACAATAAAACTCAAAGCGATAAAAAAAACGGTAAATAGAAAAATGAAGAAAGTTTTTTTTAAATTTTTATAATTTATAAAAGAGGACAAATTTACTTTTCCGGTTTCCGAATCCACTTTTTCTAAATTAGCAAGTATAAGATTCTTTGAATAGTATAGTTTGTCAAATTCTTTTTTTGCAGTTAATTTATATAACGACAGTGAATTTGCAATGGAATCTTTTATATTTGAGAAATATCCGCCTACTTTTTTTGCATATTTTAATAAATTAAGAGATTTAATTAGGCGGAATCTTTTCAAGAAATAGTTACTTGTGAAATATGTAAATGTGGTTACAGATGAAAGTATAAATATCCAGAATAGAATTGTACGAATAGAAGAGCGGAAATGAAAACCAGCTTCTAAAATAATTAATAGAAAACTTACAATAAGAACTATTAGAAAAGTTAATAAGAGATTTTTAATTAAGTTATATACAAGTTCTTTCCTGTATGCATTTGTCAATCTTTTTTCAAATGCATTAAATATAGAATCTGCCTTAGAAAATGTTAAATCCATCTAATTTATTTACTTCAAATTCTTTAAATTTGTTTCATTATGTTAATTTATACAATCGTATGCAAGATTTCAACAAAAAAGCGATTCTCAAATGAAAATTATGCGACTTTCTGAATTAGTTTTTATAATTAAAATCGTTATTTTTAAATAATTTATTGTAAGATATTGAGATATTTAATCTTTGTTGCCTTAGTATTTGTTCTGTGGTTTGTTATGTTCGTATTGAAACCGCTGAATTTCTGGATAATGATGGCTTTTTCCACTTCGATACTATATGCTATATCTATTATTTATAATGGAGACCAACTAAACCGAGAATACTTTAAAATAAATGAGATTTTAATAGGTATTTCAAGTGCGGTTGTATTATATTTCGTTTTCTGGTTAGGGAAAATTATTCTCGATAAATACGGAATAATACCAAACCATAACCAGAACATTTCTTCCGTCTACGCAAATAAAGAAGTTTTTCCGGGATGGCTTGTCGCTTTACTATTATTTTTCCCTATTGGTTTTGGTGAAGAAATGTTTTGGCGTGGATATTTGCAAAGACTTTTATCGGAAAAATACAGTAAGTGGTTTGGTTTACTTATAACGGTGTTTTTTTACACAGCAGTTCATATTCCAACAATGAATCCGGTATTGGTTCTTGCATCATTTATAGTGGGAATATACTGGGGATTAATTTTCTTGTGGAGAGGAAATATAATTGCGGTTGTTATTTCGCATATGATTTGGGATCCATTTATTTTTGTGATTTTTCCAATTAAATAGGTTATTCTTTAAAATTAAAATTAAGTATATATCTAAAAATTTTTTTGAACTTAATTAGTTTTTTTCCAGTTACACAAACTAAAAACGAATATATGACAAAAAACTCTACTTTTTCTCCAAAGGGCTTTAAGTTATTTATGATGGCAATCAGAGCGTATGCTTTCCCTGCATCTATAATTCCGATTCTTTATGGTTCGATTTTAGCGGAAGTTTTAAATCCAGGATTAAAATTCAATTACTTGAATTTTTTTATTACACTCGTGGGTGCTATGGCTATTCATATTACGACTAACCTTGTAAACGATATTTATGATTTCAAAAAGGGAATAGATAAA
>JBAZEQ010000175.1:0-970 GCA_041653855.1 Ignavibacteria bacterium
TGAATTGTAAGTTTAGAATCAAGAGGTTTTCCGGTTAATAGATAATGTCTGAAATTTTCTTCTGCCCTGATTGCTCTATCCTGTGCCTTTAGTGCGAAGATTCTGGTAAATGCAAATATATTTAACAGAACAAAAGAAACTAAGAAAAGAAATAAACCGGGTTTCATCGAGATTCCTTTTACAGCTTCTTCGATTGTATAATATATCGATGATATAAAAAGAATTAGAATAATGGAAAAAGTAACAAGGTGATACATTAAAATATATCTCCTGTGATTCGAATAATTTTGTTGACTCATAATTTTTTATTAAATTAAAAAATACTTTTTGAAGTTTCTTTAATCAGTTTCCATGCTTTATTTGTATTATCCTCGTTAACATTCGTTTGTCCTATTACCATTCTCAGTGTGTATTTCCCGTTGAGCTTTGTATGCGAGATATAAATTTTCCCCGTATTATTAATTTTATGTAGAAGTTGTTCGTTTATCTTGTTCAATTTTTCCTCAGAAGTTTCGCCGAAAGGTTTATATCTAAAACAAATCAGATTAAATGTTACCGGAGCTAAAATTTCGAATTCATTATCTTTACCGATTTCCATTTCAAGTTTCTTAGCAATAGATATTTGATACCTGAGCTTTTCTTGCAAACCCTTTACCCCAAAACTTCGAATAACAAACCAGAGTTTTAACGCTCTGAATCTCCTTCCAAGCGGAATTCCCCAGTCACAATAATTATTTACTTTTGAATCGGAAAGTGTTTTCAAATATTCAGGTAGAATTTCGAATGTTCTGATAAGAATTTCTTTTTCTTTTACAAAATATGCAGAGCAATCGAAATTAGTGAATAACCACTTGTGAGGATTAAATACAAACGAATCTGCCTGTTCGATTCCTTTAATCATCCACCTATATTCCGGCAGAATCAAAGCTGAGCCTGCATATGCGGCATCTACGTGAAGCCATAAATCATA
>JBAZEQ010000175.1:980-6370 GCA_041653855.1 Ignavibacteria bacterium
TTCGGAAATCTTACCAAGAGGGTCAACCGCAGTAGAACCTGTAGTCCCGAGTGCGGCAACTACACACAAAGGTTTAAAACCACTTTCAATATCATTAACGACTGCTTTTTCCAATTCATCGGTATTAATTTTATATCCTTCATCTACATTTAATTTCACAAGATTGTTTTTTCCGATTCCTGCAATTTTAACAGCCTTCTCGATTGAGGAATGTGTTTCAGTTGAGCAATATACTCTTAATTTATTAAAATCTTCGAAACCATTTTGATTAATTTCATATTTTGAATATTTTTCTCTTGCACAAATAATTGAAGCAAGTGTAGATGTAGATGCTGTATCCTGAATTACACCCGAAAAATTATCCGGTATTCCGGTCATTTCTTTTAACCAGTTCATTACTTTCTCTTCGAGTTCGGTTGCGGATGGTGATGTTTCCCATTTCATTCCCTGAACACCGAGTGCAGACACCAGCATTTCTGCAAGAAGAGAAGGATAACTGGAATTTGAAGGAAAGTATGCAAAGAAATTCGGGTTTTGCCAATGAGTTATTCCGGGTAAAATGATATCCTGAAAATCTTTAAAAATTGTATCCATCGGTTCGGAATTTTCAGGAGGGGACCCGGATAGTTTATTAAATATTTCTTTTGGTTTGACCTGAGACTTGACCGGATAGTTTTCTATATTTTTGTAATACTCAACTATCCAATCAATAAATTCATATGCGTTTTTTTTAAATTCGTCTAAGTTGTTAATCAATGAAAAATATTTTATTTTATAATTTTAAATTCAACTCTTCTGTTTTTTTGTCTTCCCTGTTCGGTGTTATTATCTGCGATTGATTTTGAGCTTCCAAATCCTTTTGCAGAAAGTCTATTAGCAGGTATACCGTTTGAAACAATATAATTCAATACAGATTCGGCACGAGATTGAGAAAGGCTCAGGTTAAAATCATCCGAGCCAACATTATCGGTATGAGCGGATATTTCGATTTGAATACCCGGATTATCAAACATCAACCGGACAATTTTATCGAGTTCGGGATATGACTCCGATTTCACTTCTGCTTTTCCAAAATCAAAATACACATTTTCTATAGTTATTATTTCCGGTTCTTCCACAGCTTCTATTATAGTTTTTGCCTTTAACCCGACATCGAATTTTATCTCTTTATACCCTGTTACACTTGAATAATTAACAAGACCCTGATTATTGTCATATCCGGGAGAAGAAAATTTGAATTTATATTTTCTTCCACCCGGTACTACCAACCGGAATCTTTTTTTGTCGGGGTTGAATTTTGCATAATACTTTTGAGTTTTATCGGTAGTACACTCAAAAGAAATTTCAGCCGGAATCAATTCAGAGTTATTAAGGTCAGAAACCTTACCCGTTAAGACAACTATTGGTTTTGGCAGAAAACTCGGATTAAGCTCTATTCTAAAAATATCATTATCTCCAATAGCATCATCACTCGATACGAAGTAACTATATTTTCCGTCCGGTGATATTAAAAAATATCCTTCCCATTCATCTGAATTCACAAGCTCACCTAAATTCATCGGTTCACTCCATCTAAGCCATGAGTTATCGAGCCTTTTGCACAAATAAATATCCGATGAACCGTATCCGCCTTTTCTATCGCTGGCAAAAAATAATGTAACTTCATCCGGTGCAAGATATGGAGCAAAATTACCCTGAACACCGCTTTTTCTGTTTACAGTTTCACTGATTTTTACGGGTTCAGTCCACAGGGTGTCATTTTTAAGGAATGAAACAAAAATTTCGCTAAAAGCGGTATCCTTAGAAATACTTTTATAAAAGAATAAGACTCTTCCATTTTTTGCTAAATGTACACCCCAGGTATTTGTATTGGAAATGAAATTTTCGAAATTAGTTATATTCAATTTTTCCGGTGTATCCCATCCGTCAAGATATTTATAAGCTAAATATAACCCGTTCATTTCATTTAATGTGTCTTTTTTGTTTAATGCGGCTAATATTGCACTTCCATCAGAAGTAATAGACACAATATAGCATTCTGTATCGGGACTATGTTTGAAAGGTAAATTTAATTTTTTAGCTTTACTACAATATCCAAATGCATCTATATCTGAGTACCACGCTTCCTGCACAAATCCTTTCCCGTGTTTGAATTCACTTCGGATAAAATATAAAATTTTTCCATCAGGAGAAATTACCGGACCAAGCTCGTCGACTTCGGTATTTACATTTTCACCGAGATTTTCTTTTTTTTGTGAAAAGGAATTATGGGTAATGATAAATGTAAGACAAAAAATGATTAAAAGTATTAATGTTTTTATATTCATTAATAATATTTTAGTTATGTTTAAACTTATAATCTTATTGCGTTAAATTCAAGAGATAAGAGACTAAATCCTAATATCTATCCCGATAAAGAACATCAGGACACAAAGAACGTTAATTCTAAACAAATTACAGATATAAATATCAAGAGAAACATGTTTTTCGATTTTAGAAAATAAATTATTGATTTTACAAGAATCATTTTCGCAGTAACGTTACAGTGTTACAATTTTGTACTTCCCTTCATCTTAATACTTGGTTTTAAGAAATTTATTTCGAATAATTCGTATGTAACAGTGTACTTTTCGGAATAATGTGTTGCAAAAACAGCAACAGAGGAAACCCACAATGGCGAGTCTTAGACCGAAAAATCATATTTCAAAGAACGGATAATATGCCATAATAATATATGGTATATTAGTGAGAAAAGCAAGAGGGAAATGAATTATTAATTTTAAAACGGAACTTAATTATCCATTTAATTTGTTTTTAAATACGACTATATTAGTCCGGTTTTAAATGTTTAATTTATTAAATGGTTAGATTTTCAAAAAAAATAGAATATTCACTCATAGCTCTGCGTTATATTGCAAATGCAAAAGACGAAATTATAACTGCAAAGGAAATTTCCAATAAGTATAATATTCCTCACGAACTCCTTGCGAAAATTCTGCAGAAACTAAAAAAAGAAAATATTCTTATCTCTAACCAGGGGGTGAATGGAGGATATAAAATATCGAAACCACTGAATGAGATTTCTTTGTCCGAACTGATTGAAAAAATCGAAGGTAAAACTGCTTTGGTAGAGTGCCTTCATACTGATAATATTTCGGACTGTTTTATATCTGATTGTTGCAGTATAAAGGACCCTATCAATAAAATGCAATCCGAACTCGAAAATTTATTTAAAACTAAAATGGTATCTGATTTTATCTGAAATGAAACTTCCTATATATCTTGATTATAATTCTACTACTCCCGTTGACCCTGAGGTGATAAAGGAAATGTTACCATATTTTTCGGAAAAGTTCGGTAATCCCGCAAGTAAAAGCCATCGTTTCGGTTGGGAGGCAGAAGAGACGGTCGAGTTTGCAAGAAAAATAATTGCTGGATTAATCAATGCAAAATCAAAAGAAA
This sequence comes from Ignavibacteria bacterium, assembly GCA_041653855.1. Lineage (GTDB taxonomy): Bacteria > Bacteroidota > Ignavibacteria > Tepidaquicellales > Tepidaquicellaceae > FEN-1279. Next base: position 4,443 of record JBAZEQ010000175.1, read on the forward strand.
TAATTTTTACAAGCGGAGCAACTGAATCTATAAATCTTGCTATTAAAGGTACTGCTGAAAATTTTAATGGCGAGAAAAATCATATTATCACAAGCAGTATAGAGCATAAAGCCGTGCTAGATTCATTAAAATATCTGGAAAGATTCGGAATTGATGTTGCTTATGTAAAGACCGACAAAAATGGTTTTGTAAATCCCGACGATATAAAAAAAGCAATAACTCCGAAAACTGCACTTGTATCTGTTATGATTGCAAATAACGAAATCGGTACAATCCAACCGGTTGCGGATATATCACGCATTTGCAGTGAGAATGAAATCCTTTTTCATACTGATGCAACTCAGGCAGTCGGTCAAATTCCGGTTGATGTAGATACTCTGGATATAGATTTAATGAGTTTCAGTGCACATAAAATGTATGGACCAAAAGGTATCGGTGCATTATATATCAAAACAAAAAATCCGAAAATAAAAATAACAGAGCAGATAAGCGGCGGCGGTCACGAAAAAGGTTTAAGAAGCGGAACGTTAAATGTGCCTGCAATTGTTGGTTTTAGTAGAGCATGTGAATTATGCAAAGAAAAAATGTTCGATGAATATTCGGAGCATATTGTAATGAGAGACAGGTTAATTCATAATTTTCTGAATAAGCTGGATTTCACAATACTAAATGGTGATGCAGTTAAAAGACTTCCAAACAATGTGAATATATGTTTTGAAAATGTTGACAGCACGGTATTAATGTCTGAAGTAAAAGAACTTGCTTTTTCGACCGGAAGTGCCTGTTCCTCTGCTTCACCAGAACTTTCCCACGTTCTTAAAGCTATTGGAAGAACCGATGAAGAATCGAGATGCTCGGTAAGGTTTGGGTTAGGAAGGTTTACAACGAACGAAGAAATTGATTTTGCGATAGAAAAAATAATTAACTCAGTTAAAAAAATAAGAAATAAACATTATTAATAAATAAATAAAAAATTTATGGCAGAGACAAAACAGTTCATTCCCGGTGTTACAGAAGATGTTAACGTTACGGATAATGCAATAAAAGAAATTAAAAAAATAATGGAGGAAAATAAAATTCCTGCTGATTTCAATTTAAGAATAGGTGTAAAAGGAGGCGGCTGTTCGGGTCTGTCTTATTCGCTCGGGTTCGATGCGGAATCTAAACCAACTGATAACGTAATAGAAAAAGACGGAGTTAAAATTTTAGTTGATATGAAAAGTTTTCTCTTTCTTAGCGGAACGGAAATTGATTTTATTGACGATGAAAAAGGAAGAGGATTTGTTTTTAACAATCCTAATGCTCAAAGAACATGCGGATGCGGAAGTTCAAGTTGTTAAAAATTCAAGTTATTCTGAAATTTTAATAATATAGAAATTTGAAAAGTAAAATATCGAGAAGAAATTTTATATTTACATCTGCTACGGGAATTTTTTCCTTTGCGGTTTTACCTGTTTTTAATAAATTTTTTAATAATAAAAATAATTTAAAGAAAGGAGCTATAAATAATATGGCTTATGAATGGAAATTTAACAAGCGACCTTATACCGACGAAGAAGCAAAAACTATATTGAAAGATGTTATGTCACCCGAAACAACAGACTGGCATTATAATACTCATCATAAAGGTTATGTAACCTTTTTAAATAATATAGAAAATGAATTACCAAATGCCGATAAATCCAAGGCGAACGGTAATTACAGCCAGATAGGCGAACTGAAAAGACGCTTTACCTGGAATCACGGTGGTGCATTACTCCACGATGTATACTGGGAAGTGTTAGGCGGTGATGGTAACCCGAAAAAAGGACCGGATGTCCTTGCCGCAATAGAAAAGGAATTCGGTAGTTTTGATAACTGGAAAGCCGAATTTAAAGCAGTTGCAGTTTCAGCTAAATTATCAGGATGGGGTGTTCTGGTATTCGACC
>JBAZEQ010000176.1:0-6361 GCA_041653855.1 Ignavibacteria bacterium
ATGAAATTCCAATGATTATTAATTTCCTGAAAAGAGAAGTTAAATTGGTGGGTGTAAGACCATTGAGTAAACATTATTATAATTTGTATTCGAAAGAATTAAAAGAACTAAGACTGAAATTTAAACTCGGTTTATTGCCTCCATTCTATGCAGATAATCCAAAAACCTTAAACGAAATTATGCTATCTGAAAAAAACTATTTGGAGGCATATGAAAAAAATCCATTCAAGACTGATTTTAAGTATTTCTTTAAAATTATACTTAATATACTTTTAAGAAGAGCAAGAAGCTCATAATTCAAAATTTATATATGAAAAAGATTTTTATTACGGCATTTTTTGTTGTATTTGGAAATTTATTACTTGCACAAGTAGAGCTGGTTCCTCCATCGCATTCCATCTATGACTTCTTGAAAAGAATGCAGCTGCTAAATGTGATTGATAATTATAACTCATCTGTAATTCCAATTTCGAGACAGCAAGTAGCAAATCATTTAAAAACAATAAATGATTATAAAGGAAAATTAAGTAATCTTGATAAAGAAATATTAAAAGATTACTTAATAGAATTTGAATATGATATAAATAAAACTGTCAATTCGAGTTACGCTCTATTTAATAAATTCGATATTAAAGATATCTTTAGCGATAAAAAACAAAAATATTTGTACAATTACGTTGATACTAATTCCTCTCTATTCTTTGATGTAAATGGGTTTGTGTCTCAAAGATATTCAAACGGTGATTCTATTGGTAATCACTCGATAACCTTAGGAGAACTCGGAATAAGGGTTAGGGGAACATTATTCGATGCTGTTGGATACTACCTGCGAATGTCAAATGGTCAGAAAATTAAGGGTAATCAGGGTGATTTAGATATGTCTATTGTTACTAATCCTAAATTAAAAGCAAACACAAAATATACTTATGAAAATAGTAATTTTGATACCTATGAGGGTTATTTAAGATATAGTACTAAAAACGAATGGCTCGCTATTACAGCAGGAAAAGAAGCGTTGTATACGGGTTTTGGCTATGTTGATAAATTATTCCTTTCGGATAATACTGTCCCGTTTAGTTATGTGAAAATCGATTTAAAATATAAATCTTTGCATTATTATTCTTTATATGGAAGTATTAAAGGTGATTCTGTGGGTAAAGATATTAGTTCTAAAAATATTGCCGCACACAGACTTAATATAGATTTTTCTAATGCCTTCCGTGTTGGTTTCTTCGAATCAATTATTATTTCAGAATCACCATTCAATTTTACATACTTGAATCCATTAAGTTTTTTGCGGTCTGCGGATTATAATGCCGGTGAATTGTTTGGTGGAAACAAGAATAATGCCATTATGGGATTCGATATGGAAATTCATCCGGTTAAAAATTTAGCCTTTCAGGGTTCTTTGCTTATCGATGATTTAAATTTCAGCTCTCTTTTTGATAGTGAAAAAAAAGGGGGAGCTCTTGCAAATGATAATCGTTTTGGATATCAGGTAGGTAGTATATGGACTAATGCTTTTGCTATTCCTCAAATGACTGCAACTCTTGAATATACTCGGTTAGACCCTTTTGTGTATTCACATAGAACCAATAAGAGCCAATATACTAATTGGATGTTACCATTGGGTCATAATTTATCTCCGAATTCTGATGAAATTGCTTTTAGATTGTCGTCATATATTTATAAAAGATTAAATGTAAAATTTACTTATCAACACCAGCGTTCTGCAGGTAGGCTGATTCTTAACGGAGATTCACTGATAGAGAATTGGGGTGGGGATATTAATAGGGGTGACGGTGATATCGTAAGAGTTAATAAATTTCTTGCGGGAGATAGAATCGATAGGGATATATTTACATTCGATTTATTGTGGCAGCCGTTAAGACAGTATTTCCTTGAATTTAAATACCAATATAAAATATCCAATTTAATATATGCATCGAGAAAAATATATGATGCATATTTCTTTTTAACGGCAAGAGTAGATTTCTAATCTACTTATTGCTTTTTTATCTAAATGAATATTATTGAATTTACTAATATTACCAAAGTATTTGGTAAATTAATCGCTAATGATGATATCTCTTTATCTATAAGAAATAATTCGGTTCACTGTATCGTTGGTGAAAACGGTGCGGGGAAATCTACGTTGATGAAAGTTCTCTTCGGAGTTTATAAACAGGATAAAGGAATAATTAAAGTTAATGGTAATGAAGTAAAATTCAACTCTCCGCTTGATGCCATTGAATGTAAAATAGGTATGCTTCATCAGCATTTTATGCTTATTGATGATTTTACTGTTCTTGAAAATGTTATACTCGGAAGCGAATTAACATATAATATTAAACTGGATTTTAATAAATCGGAAAAAATATTAAACGAATATATCGAAAAATATAATCTTGATTTATCTCTGGATAAAAAAATTTCCGAACTTAGCATAAGTGAACAACAAAAAGTTGAGATACTGAAATTACTTTATAGAAATTCCGATATAATTATTTTCGATGAACCTACAGCTGTTTTATCTCCAATAGAAGTTATTGAGTTTTTTAAAATTATATTCCAGTTTAAAATCGAAGGTAAAACTATTATACTAATCACTCATAAACTAAACGAAGTAAAGGAAATATCGGATTATGTTACGGTTTTAAGAAGAGGTAAATTGGTATATGAAACCGATAGAGATAATCTGGATATTAAAACCTTGAGCAAGGAAATTGTAGGGAATGTCGAAATTAAAAACGATGTTCAATATTCCGATTATATGGGGGACTCAAGTATTATTGCTGAATTTAATAAGATTAACCTGAAACATAATAAAATTAACATTTTAAATGACCTTGAGTTAAAACTCAAAAAGGGCGAAATATATGGAATTTGTGGTGTGGAAGGTAACGGACAGAATGAAATTATTGATGTCCTGTGTGGTTTGAATAAATACTTCAAAGGGAATTTAGAAATTAATACTGATAAAATATCCTTGGTTCCAGATGACAGGATAAAAAAAGGAATGATTAAAGAATTTACGGTTGGCGAAAATCTTATTCTGAAACGAAAAGAAGTTAAAACTATTAATAATAAATTACTAAAGAAATTTGCGGAAAACATAATAAATAAATATGATGTAAGATTATCGGATATCAATGCTCCTATGGAAGCTTTGTCCGGTGGAAATCAACAGAAAGTTATTATTGCAAGGGAAATTGAACTTGATAACGATTTATTGATTTTCTCTCATCCCACACGGGGTGTAGATATAGCGGCTTCTTCATTTATACATTCTATGATACTTGAACAAAAGAAAGATGGAAAATCAATTTTACTGATTTCTTCGGACTTGGATGAGTTGTTGAAACTATCCGATAAACTCGGAGTAATTAATAAAGGCAGGATTGTCGCCGAGTTTGATAAAAAACAATTCGACTTGCAAAATTTAACTGAAAAAACGATACTGCTCGAATCTATAGGAAAATTAATGATTGGTATTACAGGTGAACAAAAAAATTAAAGCGAATATTATTTCAATATCTATATCTGTTGCTCTGACTTTTTTAATTACTATTATTATTTTTTTGATTATTGGAAAAAACCCTCTTGAAGTCTTTTCAATGATGTTTGCGGATGTTTTTGGAAGTGGATACGGATTCGGGCAAACCTTATTTAAAGCAACTCCACTCATTATTTGTGGATGCGGATTGGCAATTTGTTTTCACGCGTCTTTATTTAATATTGGTGCTGAAGGTCAGCTGAATGCAGGTTCTTTTGTAATCGGCTTGATTGCTTATTATTTGTCGGGATACTCATTTCTTATTGCGATTCCTCTTGCTCTTATTGGTGGCTTTGTAATAAGTGGTTTGCTTGGATTAATTCCTGCTATCATAAAAGTTAAAAAAGGTGTGAGTGAGGTAATCACTACGATTATGATGAATTTCATAGTCCTTGCTCTTATTAATTTTTTTCTTATCGATTTTTTTGCTGTCAAATCCACCGTGCATACGGAAAAAATATCCGATGCTATTATGATTCCTAAATTTTCTGATTTCTTTCCGATGTTCAGAGGGTCTTCGTTAAATCTTGTTTTTATAGTTTCCATTATTCTGGCTTTCGCAACTTATTATTTTATTTATAAAACTAAAATCGGCTATGAAATAAGGGCAGTAGGTTATAACGAAACTGCTTCAAAATATATCGGAATAAAAATAAACAAAACTATTTTATTGTCATTTTTTATTGGTGCGGGTTTGACTTCACTTGTAGGTCTGAATTTTATAATGGGCTATAAAGGCTACTATGAATTTGGATTTTCTAATAATCTTGGCTTTACGGCAATCGCAGTGGCTTTACTTGCTAAGAATAACCCTATTGGAATAATTTTTTCCGCACTTCTTTTTGGTTTTCTGGATTATGGTGGTTTATCCGTTAATACACTTGTTCCTAAAGAAATTATGTTCGTAATTCAGGGAGTAGTAATATTAACTATCCTTTCGGTAGACAAATTGGTTGAAAAATATTATTTAAAAAATAATTATTGGAATTAATTTCTCAAATAATCTCACTGACTTTTCTTGCACAGGTATTAAGGCTTTTTACCCCTTATTATCTTGGTGCTAATGCGGCAAACTTTTCCGAAAGATCCGGTGTGGTGAATATTGCAATCGAAGGATTTATGATTATATCTGCATTAGGTTATGCACTCTTTACTATTTTTAGTGGAAATGCTATTATTGGTCTTCTATCTGCAATTGCATTGAGTGTTTTATTTAGTTTTTTATTCGCTCTGTTTGTGGTTAAGTTGAAAATTAATCAAATTGTTGCAGGGGTTGGTTTTAATCTTCTAATGGCTGGATTGGCAAAATTTTTAATTGTATTTCTGTTCCAAAGTTCGAGTAATACTCCAAGATTTGAGAGCCTTCCCAATATTCCGTTTCTCTTTGATGTTCCTTTTATTGGAAAAGTACTGTCTGATTATATTATTTTGTTTTCTTTCGCTTTACTTTTTATTTCTAATTTTATTTTATTCAAAACTAAATTCGGTCTAAGGTTAAGGTCAGTTGGAGAAAATCCCGAAGCTGGTGAATCTCTTGGAATTAAAGTAAGGTTGTATAAATTATACGGAGTTGTAATTTGCGGTTTTCTTGCAAGTCTTGGCGGAATATGGCTTGCTTCAAATCAGAATTCCTTTAGCGATGGTATGATTGCTGGTCGTGGTTATATTGCTATTGCAGCTATGATAATTGGAAAATGGAAACCCGTAAATATTTTTATTGCGTGTTTAATGTTTGCTTTTTTCGAAGCACTCGAGATTTCTTTGCAAATAACCGGTACATTTATTCCTTCTCAAATCGTACAAATGTTACCTTATCTCATTACTATTCTTGTCCTTATTGGTTTTATTGGTAAGACAAAACCTCCCGCCGCAGATGGTATCCCATACTAAAAAATATTCTGAAAGTACGTTAATTATTTTAACCTCTAAAATTGTCTAACATCTGCTCCCCAAAGTAATTTATTGTTTAATGTCTGGAAGTACGTCTTATTAATTTTTTTTACTGCTTTAACATTGAAATCTCCTCTTGTTAGAGTAATCTCGACAGGGGATTTTAATATCGCAGAGGTAAATCCGTCCGCTGTTAACCTCACTTTTTCTTTATCTAATGTTTTAATCACTATCGTACCGTCATCGGGAACTATAACCGGTCTGAAATTCAATGTGTGCGGACATATTGGAGTTATTATAAATACTTTACTGTATGGACTTATTATAGGTCCTCCTGCTGAAAGCGAATAACCGGTTGAACCTGTAGGTGTGGATATAATTACTCCATCTCCTACAAAATTAACTACCCTTTCATTTTTATAATAAACTTCAATTTCAATCATCTTAATCGAATTACATTTATCAACTACAATTTCATTCATTCCATAAAAATTTTTACTGTTTTTCGTTTTTGCCGAAATAACACATAAGTCATATACTTTATAACTTTTATTCAATATATCCATTACAAAATTTTGAATTTCTTCAGGGCTTACCTCAGCCATAAATCCCAAATTTCCTAAATTCACACCCAAAATCGGAATCTCCTTTCTTCCTACTAATCGGGCAGTATTTAAGAAAGTGCCATCACCACCGAGGGAAATCACTATATTGGATTTATCGAGAAGTGCATTAATACTTTTCAGCTTACTATTATATCTTTTATCTGATATTTTTGATTTCAATACATTATGAATAATGTACTTTATCCTATTTCTTTCAAAATAATTCAGTAAACTATTTAAAACATTGCTAAGATTTTTTTTGGATGGATTTCCTATTATTCCAAACGTCATAATGATTTATTTATTTTCT
>JBAZEQ010000177.1:0-6161 GCA_041653855.1 Ignavibacteria bacterium
ACATTTTGTTATTCTCTGCGACAGAGGATTGAATATTTACAAATACGATTAATCAGTTGACTTCGAAAAAGAAGAATCTTATTTGAGTAATTTCAATTCCGGTAGGAACAAAAAAAAAACGAAGCAGGAAAAGTTTATTTAAGACACGGTAAATATACCATCGAATTTGAATTCAATGGAGTAAAAGACAAACAGATTTTCGAAATCACAGAACCGAAAAAGAAAAGAAAGAGAATAATTTTTACAAATGAATATTGGGTTATAAGATACTTAAGTAATATTATTATCTATTACCGTAATATAAATTAAACTCTTGACAGCCTTAACATTTAAGGACTTCGGCGAACGGAATACAATATATTTATATTAAATAATAATAAATTAATTATTGCTATTTAATAAATTCAATGTTATATTTGTATGAACATCTTTTTTAAATTTAAAAACATCATTTATGAACAAGGAACAACTTATTGACAAATTAGCAGGTGACATAAAAGTAACAAAAGTTACTGCTAAAGCCGCTATTGACGGTATAATGGAAATTGTAAAAAAAGCATTGAAAAAAGGTGATAAAGTCGGATTAGTTGGTTTTGGTACATTCTCAGTCGGTAAAAGGAAAGCCCGCAAAGGACGCAATCCTCAAACCGGTAAAGAAATCCAGATTGCTGCTAAGAAAGTTGTGAAATTCAAAGCCGGCAAAGATTTTGCAGGATACGTTAATAAAAAGTAAGGGGTAAGAGTGTTAATTTTATGGCATTATGCAGTAAGCATAATGCCATTTTTATTTATATTTAGATTTTACTATCTCACTATCATAAATTTTCCTGTCTTATCGTCAACCGGTTTACCGTTCGAATCACTTCCCTCCGCCTTAAATATATAAATACCGGTTGGAACTTCTTTTCCATCCAATGTCTTTAAATTCCATTCTACTCCGCCATTACCGCTTGTCTCTTCGACTTTAGCTAAATATCTTCCTGTCAAATCGTATATGTATATTACAGCAGTTCGTGTAAGGTTTGCAAATGTTATGAAATCCTGTTTTGATGTTTTTGTATGAGGATTCGGGTACACAAAGACATCGTTTAAATTTTCTTTATTGAATATTAAACCGAAACTCCCACCTGCTCCATCTGAAATTCTTACACCAGTCGATGAATATATATTATATGCTTTTAATAAATAATTTCTCCCGCTTGCTCCAATGTAGCTATTATTCGATAAATTCATATAAAGGATATTTCTATTATTATTATCTATTTCAACCGAAAGTATTTTAAAACCAAACGGTTCAAAAGTATAGTTACCGGGATTCTTACACGTTACTGTATCCGTATTTAAATTAAACTCTACTTTCAATTTATATTTATCCACAAGCGAAACATACTTAATATAAAACTGAACCGAATCCACCTGGTTCACTGCAAATGTAATGGAATTAGTATCAAGCGGTGAATTATAAAAATCGACAAGATTATTCGACTTAATGCTGTATATTCCGTTTGGTAACTTACTGCCGAATGACAATAAGTATTCATATGAACTTTTTAATGCAATAAATTTCGGCTCGCCGAAATTACTTACCACAAAAGAATTTGGAGCAGGGATTGCAATATTTACTTTTTCGGAAAAAGTTACCGAAATAAATCCATTTCCTTCGGAATTTACTTGCAGCAATTTTGATTTATTGTGTACAAATACATTAACATAATTCGTTGGTTTGCTTTCTTTTATACCTGAGCTGGTATCCATCGTAGTTACCCTGTATAAATAATTTTTCCTGTTTAAAACATTTAGATCAAGATAATTTGTCGAGAGAGTAGAATCATATAATACAAAATTGTAGGTGCTGTCATTATCTGCTCTGTAAATCCTGTAGTAATCAGCATTAATAACAGGTAAGAATTTCAAGTATACTTTATTAGAATCGATACCGTATGAAATGAAATTAAGCGGGGTTTCCGGTCCTTTAAAAGGGATATCTTTTTCATAAAAACACATTGAATCATTTAGATTGTTCAAACCAATTTCCTTTATCCCGTTTCCATCGAAATCAAAAACTAACTGATTAACCGAGTTTACATCTTTCATATAATAAACAGGTTCATATTTATTTTGTGATGGCATATACTTTAAGACATAAAAACTTTTTCCTGCATTAACCAAAACCTCATCCTGATTATCATTATCTATATCTCCTGATTTGGTTGACACATCAGCATTAGGATTGCTATTGTATATATCAGCTCTGTTTATAAGAATAAAATTATTATTAATAAATTTGTATGTGAATAAACTGTAATACTGAATCAATTCCGAAGAATTACTTATCGTACCGAATGCAAATTCTTTTTTTCCGTCCCCGTCAAAATCACCGCTGATAACATTATCCCCTTTCAAAAATCTTTCAAGCGTATCGGTAAATACTTTTGTAAAAATATTTCCAGATGTATTTTTGTATATATTAATTCCGAGATTTTGAAAACTCAAGCTCCCGCCTGGAAAATAAGTATCTATAAAAACTAATTCATTTTTCCCATCACTATCGAAATCCTCGACCAGAACATTTTGTGAATTTGCCTGCGAAGATACGGTACTGTAAGGCAATGTAGCTATTTCATCGAAATTACCGCTGTTATATTCCAATATTCTCAACCCGTTTATTCCGAATCCGAGTATTTCCTTTTTATTGTTATTATTAATATCAGAAAATCTTGCTGACCAGAAATTATCGTTTCCTTCATCACTCCATATTTTCACTGTTGGCAATTGATAAGGATTCGCCGCTTCGTATACCGCTCCGTTTCGGCTTGTTGAAGTGAGTAAATCAATTTTATTATTACTGTTTAAATAAGTTAAATCCCTCGTAACAATATAATCAGGTAATGTATAATTCTGAATTTTATTAAATACACCATTTGAAAATTCGTATACACTTAATTTTAAATTATTTTTAATATCATTAGTGAATAAATCCTTTTTACCTATATTAAATACATCATATATAGTATTGCAGGTTTGAAATAATGGCAATGAAAATCCTTTTTTAATAAATCCGTAATTACTGATTTGCGAATTTACAATAAAATGAAAGGATGTATCCTGCAAAGTATTAATCTTTCCATTTAGAGATTGCGATTCAATATAAAATTCATATTCTGTATTTGGGATTAAATCTTTCCCTTTTAAAAGCCCATAATGCACATCGGAAACCATACCAATATTACCGGAATTCCCGTCAGCATAAATAAATTTATATGATTCCGATACATTTTTTCTTTTATAATATATTTTGCCTATCGATTTATATTTTGTCGAAAATGTAATTAATTCCGAATAGTTATCTTCATCTATTATTTCACCGTAAGCTAAATCCAATATTGAAGAAACTCTACGGTTATAATAAAAAATTAACCGATGCTCTATAGTTTTGCCTGTATTGCTATTTATAGCTAACCGCAGTGTTATCGATGTATCCGGTAAATTAGATAAATTCCATTTATATGCAGTATCTTTTAGTATCTGCGAATTGATATTAGAAACAAGGGGAATAAAGTTAAATGGATTTTCTCCAACTCCGTAATAAATTGAATAAGATTGAAAAAGCGGTGAAGCGGTAGAAATAAGAATTGGAATTGTATCTATAGTATCCGATAAATCCTGATAAGGATTATATATCCTTACTATAGAGGGAGTATTATAATAATTTATGGCATTAAATGCATTTAACATCCCCGATGAATAATTATGGTCCCAGCTGCTCTGCCCGGGAAAATAATCTGTAGTGGAAACAAGTATTCCCCTTATTTCTTCATTAGTCAAATTTTTATTTCTGGAAAGTAACAATCCCGCCACACCTGTAACAACAGGAGCAGAAAAAGAAGTCCCGTTTATATATGCATAGTCATTATTGAATTCACTACTTCCTTTTCCTAAAATCGAAGTGCTTAAAATCTGGTAACCCGGGGCAAATATATCGACCGTTTCTCCGAAAGCCGAGAAAGAGGCTCTTCTATCTTCATTATCGGATGCCCCAACCGAAATAACTTCATCGAAAGCCGAAGGATAATGCAACACATCGGAAGCGTCATTCCCCGCCGATGCAATCATTACAATGTTTTTCGAATATGCAAACCTTATTACATCACGAAGCAGATAGCTGTATACATAATCACCAAAACTTAAATTCAATACTTTCACTCCTCTTGATATTGCATATAATATTGCAGTAGCTACGTCATTATCATAGCCAATCCCTTGTGAATCGAATGCTTTAAGTGTAAGAAGTTTACATTTCGGAGATATAGATGCTATTCCGATTCCGTTATTTATTTTCGCACCCAGTAAACCCGCAATCGCTGTCCCGTGTGAAAATATATTATCATCCGTTGGATTATTATTATTACCAGCAAAATTCCACCCCAGATAATCATCAATAAATCCGTTATTGTCATCATCGATATTATTATTTGGAATTTCATTATAATTAATTTTAAATGAACCGTTTAAATCAGGATGAAGAAAATCAGATCCCGAATCTATTATACCGATTATGATACTTGAATCGCCCTGTGTTACATCCCATACCTGCTGAATATTTGTTTTCGTTAAATAATACTGGTACGAATAATACGGGTCGTTGGGAATAAAACTAAATAATCCGTATTTATTATTTCCCTGTACATATTCTACATATTCATTTTTAGATAATAATGTCTTTACCTGATTAAAATTCGGTGTATTAATATCAGCAACAAATATTTTATCAAGATTAAATGCTGATAATTCCTCTTCCTTAAAATTTCTTAATAATTTTTGGAATAATTGTTTTGAATTGGCAATATTAAAATCCCTGCATAGCTTTGCTATGCTTGTATTGCCCGACTTCACATTATTATTTCCAAAATCATTTAATATTGTTGCGGGTGTGTTAGGTTTTAATTTTATAATTACTTTTTGCGATTGCGAGATTGCAAGATTAGTAATTAATAATAATAATATAACACAATAATATTTTATTATTTTCTTAGTCATACAATTCTTTGTACGGGACTTTTTTTACTTCTTTTAAAATCCAGTTATCTTTATCAAGTATTACATCTTTAATTTTTCCTTTTACAGGTTGTTCGAACTGTTGCTTCTTTTTAAAATTAAAAACGGTAAACTCCTGTTCACCGGATTCAGTAACCACTGTAATTCTCACAGGCATTTTATATACGTCCAAATCAGTTTGTTTTTGTAAGACATTCAAACGTAAAGTAAAAATGCTGTCGTTTTTATCCCCCATAAAATTATCGATTTTATAAGAATATTCATATTCCGGTCTTCCTTTTCCTTTATAAATCCATTGGTCGAAAAAGTCAGTTAAGTCTTTTCCAGATAATTTTTCACAAAGTGATTTAAAATCTTTCGTACTCGCATTTTTATATTTATATGTATCGTAATATTTACGCATAATATCGAAAAACGTACTATCACCTAAACTTCCTCTCAGCATATGCAGACACCATGCACCTTTTTGATAAACCGTAGAATTGAAAATAAATCCTTCAGGATTATAAACTGTACCATTAAATGCTCCGTAATCTTTATTTTCCATTACATCTTTTAACTTTTGTCCCTTATTATGCACCATCCATAGAGCTTCTAAATAAGTTGCAAAACCTTCATTCAGCCAGACATCTTTCCATGATTCCGGTGTAACTGCATTCCCATACCATTGATGTGCAAGCTCGTGTGCAATAATATCTTCATTACTTCCATCACCTGTAACTAATGTATATCCCACGCTTGTTAATGTCTGGTGTTCCATAGCTCCAGAGGTCCAGCCGAACATAGCCATTCCATATTTTTCATTTACAAATGGATATTCTCCAAACATACTCGAAAAATACTTAATCATATCAGGAGTCTTCTTCCAATCCAGTTTTGCTTTTTCGGTATATTTGGGAAAAGAATAATAATCTACAGGCATCTTAACCGAGCTATCGAGTGAATAATATGAATCATCCCAATGTTCAAATTTTGTAATGACCAAAGAAACTATATATGTTGCTACCGGATAGGAAGACTTCCAGCAATAAACATCATTTCCGCTGACATCCTTTTTAACCTCGCTTAAAAGTCCGTTCGATGCCGCAAACTGTCCGGGTGGTACT
>JBAZEQ010000178.1:0-6180 GCA_041653855.1 Ignavibacteria bacterium
CATTTAGTAATAATGCATTTAGATTAGATACGATTGGAGTAGCTTTCCCTATAAATATTAATGCACAGGATACGAAAGGATTGAGAGTCTGGTTTCATCCGACCGGAGCAAGCAGTTATCCTTGCACGGTAACAATAACTTCAAATGCAGTGAATGCACCAACAAAAAACATAACTCTTTCGGGGAGTACAAATACAAATCAAGCGAAACTTGGGGATGTATACTGGAGAGGTAATGTACTCGATAATTCTTATACATCTTACGATGATTATGCAACAGTTAGTATAAAGCAAATAGGGGATGTGAATGGTGATGGTGTAAATGATGTAATAGTAGCATCGGCAAATTATCTAACAACATGTTACAATGGAAATTCATCCGTTACAGCAGATAGTTTGTGGTCTTTTAATACAGGTTATAATAACAATAATTCAGGTTCGGTTACGTGGGAAGATGCAATGCAAATAAGGTCTGATGTGGATGGAGATGGAGTGCAGGATGTTGTAATCGGCTGTGCGGGTGGAAATGAAATGGTTTACACGATATCAGGCAGAACAGGAAAACAGATTTGGGTGTGGGGAGATTCGGTAACATATTCCGATGGAGATATAGAGGCGGTGAGGGTTGACAGGGATTACAACGGAGACGGAGTAAATGACGTTTTGGTATCAGCAAGCGGTTCAGGACAAGGTACCGGCAGGCATGCGGTGTTATGTTTAAACGGATTGACGGGAACTCAAATATTTTATTATACATTGAACACCGAGTTTACAGGCGATGTAGTAACAACACAATTTGGAGGGGCGATAGGTTTCGGAAGTAACAGTAATGTATATTCAGTCAGCGGATTCGACAAAACCGGTAATCCGACCTGGAATTATACGACAACCGGAAAATTATGGAGTATAAGGGAGGTTCCAACAATTGGAACAGATACAATTAAGGAACTGATAGGAAATTATGGATTTAACGGAAACGTATTTTGTTTAGCGGAAAGTAATGGAAATGTAAACTGGACAATATCTCTTGGTGCAACAAATAACAGTAAAATTATTCTTCTCGATGATTTGGATTCAAACGGATATATAGATTTTACAATGTCCGGTCCGCAAACTGCGTATAGGGTTGATACAAAATCTCAAAATATATTATGGCAAAATTCACTTGGTAGTTCATATTTAAGGGGGATTGATTATTTAAGCGATGTAAACGGCGACGGGAAACGTGATATAGTGGTATCTACGCAGCAACCCGGACAAGTAGTTGTGTTAAACGGTGCGAATGGAAATGCATTATTTACATTTTTATGGGGAAGCAGTATAGCATATAGAGGTGACAGGTGTGCAGTATTGAACAGTATAGATGGAAATTCCACAACGGAATTCGTAGGCGGATGCTGGGACGGAAGGATAATATGTTTTTCAGGCGGACAAAATATTCCAATTGGAATTCGTAACATTTCAGGAAAGATTCCAGAGAAATTCATACTGGAGCAAAATTATCCAAATCCATTTAACCCGACTACTAAGATAAAATTCGATATTCCGAGAATAAATAATAGCATTCAAGATATCTATGTATCGCTTAAAATATATGACGTAACAGGCAGAGAAATAAGGACGTTAGTTAATGACAAATTAAGTACAGGATCGTATGAATATATTTTTGAATCAACAGGATTATCATCGGGAGTATATTTTTATAAATTGGTCGCCGGGGATTTTTCTTCGGTAAAAAGAATGGTATTAGTGAGGTAAAAATTATTTGAAGAGAAAATATATTGCTATAGTTGGACCGACGGCATCAGGAAAGACAGATATTTCTATCGAACTTGCAAAAGCTTTAAACGCAGAGATTATATCGGCTGATTCGAGGCAAATATATAAAAATATTCCGATATCGACTGCTACTCCATCTTTAGAAGAAAGACAGGGGATAAAGCATTATTTTCTGGAAGAGATAGAGCTTGATAAAGAATATAATGCAGGTGAATTTGGAAAAGATGCAAGAAAAATTATAGAGGAAATTTTCCGAAAAGGTAAATTTCCTCTTATTGTTGGGGGAAGCGGGTTGTATATAAAATCTTTAATAGACGGATTTTTTGAAGAGGAAATTGAGAGTAAAGAAATACGAAAAGAACTCTATGAGGAAATGGAGAAAAACGGAAAAGAATATTTGTATGAGAAGTTAATAAAAGTTGATAAAGAATCGGCTGATAAAATATCACCACAGTTTTATAGGAGAGTGATAAGGGCACTTGAAGTATATTATGCGACAGGTAAAAAAATATCAGACTTGCAAAAGCATAATGTTGAATCGGAATTTGAAGCAATCCAATTTGGTTTAATGCTTGACAGGGAATATTTATATGAGAGAATAAATAGGAGGGTAGATAAAATGATAGAAGACGGATTGCTTAAGGAAATTGAATGGCTTAAGAATAATGGATATCATTATAAAACTCATAACTCACTAAATACAGTAGGAATAAAGGAAGTATTTAAGTATTTAGAAGGTGAGTATGATTATGATGAGATGGTGAATATGATAAAGCAGAATACGAGGCGGTATGCGAAGAGGCAAATGACGTGGTTCAGGAGGGATGAAAGGATAAATTGGGTAGATGGGAAGAAAAATGTGGAGAAAATTATTGAAGAGATGATGGGGAAAATGCAAATAGTAAATAGCAAATAATAAATACAATATAATAAGCAGAACAAGCGGTTTGAAAATTAATATAGATAGACTTTACATCAAATACAAACAGAAATACTCTTCTGATGACCCGGTTTGGTTTTTACATAATTTTACGAGTGAAAAAGATATTGAAGTAATGGGATTGATAGCGTCCTGCTATTCGTACGGGCAGATTGGAGTATTCAAAAAATTTATAGAGGAGTTTTTGAATCGTATAGATAATGAACCATTTGAGTATGTAATGAAATATAAATATAAGAACGAAAAGAAAAGATTATCAGGGATGGATTACAGATTTAACAATGCAAATGATTTGATGAATTTGATTGAAAATATTAGAGTGAATATTTTAAAATACGGTTCATTGCTGAATTTATTTTTAGTAAAATATTCAGAAGATGATGAGAATATATTAAATGCATTAAAATATTTTTCCGGTTCGATGAGAAAAAAATATGTGAGTAATCTGAAAGGTTATGATTATTTAGTGCCTGATGTTTCGAAGGGTTCGACGAGTAAGAGGTTGAATTTATTTTTACGATGGATGGTGAGGAAAGATGAAATAGATTTAGGAATCTGGAGCAGGGAAGTTGATAAGTCTAAATTGATAATGCCGGTTGATACACACGTATACAGGGTTTCGCGAGAGATGAAGCTTGTAGAGAGAAATACTTGTGATATGAAATATGCAATAGAGCTTACCGAAAAGTTAAAGGAATACGACCCAGCAGACCCGGTGAAATATGACTTTGCTTTATGCCATAATGATATTTAAAAAAGATATTATTATTTTTTTAAATAAAAAATTCCAAGCCTATTTAAATTGTTATTTATAACATTTATCTTTAATTTGTAGCTTAAACATTTTTTTGTAAACAAAGGAAAAAATTTAAACCGATGTAAAAATTAGATAGATATTTTTTTATAAGGAGTTTTAACATGTTTGGAAAATTAATCCAACCCGAAATAGAGCAATTGATAGATTCCAGAAACTGGGCGATGTTAAAGGAAATATTTTCCGATATGCACCCTACCGAAATAGCAGATATAATAGCAGATATTCCAGAAAAAGACAGAGCAATAGTATTTAGAATACTTTCAAAAGAGAATTCATTCAAAACATTTGAATATTTAGATTTCGATGTTCAGGAAGCATTATTAAAATCACTTGGTCGAGAAGAAGTTTCCGAGATATTGAATGAAATGTCTCCAGATGACAGAACGGAACTTTTAGAAGATTTACCCGGACCAGTAGTAAAAGAATTAATCCGTCTACTTTCGCCTGAAGAAAAAGCAATAGCGGTAAAGCTATTGGGTTATCCCGAAGAAAGTGTCGGAAGAATAATGACTCCCGATTTCATTTCAGTAAAATCAGACTGGAATATCGAGAAAGTATTGAAAACCGTAAGAGAAAAAGGTGATGAAGTAGAATATATCGATACTATTTTTATAACGGATTCAGTTGGAAAAATACTTGATGAAATAACCATAAAGGAAATTTTGCTGGCTAAGCCCGATACAATTATCGAAGAGATAATGAACTATTCTTTCGTTAGTATAAAAGTTAACGATAACCAAGAACTTGCAATTCAGATGTTTAAGGAATATGATTTATATGTAATACCAGTAGTGAATGATGAGAACTATCTTGTAGGAATTGTAACAGCTGACGATGTAATCGATGTAATAGAAGAAGAAGCAACGGAAGATATCCAAAAGTTCGGAGGTATGGAAGCATTAGATGAACCATATATTTCAGTTCCTTTACTTCAAATGGTGAGAAAGCGTGCAGGATGGCTGGTAGTACTTTTTTTGGGAGAAATGTTAACAGCAACAGCAATGGGTTTTTTTGAACATGAGATAGCAAAAGCAGTAGTACTAGCATTATTTATTCCTTTGATAATATCAAGCGGAGGAAATTCCGGCTCACAGGCGGCAACGTTAACTATTCGTGCAATGGCTCTTGGAGAAATAAAGCTTATTGATTGGTGGCGAGTTATGAAAAGAGAAATTTTATCGGGTTTTTTGCTTGGCGCCGTGTTAGGTATTATAGGTTTTTTCAGAATTCTTGTCTGGAATTCTATTACAAATATTTATGGAGAACATTGGTTCTTAATTGGATTAACTTTATTTTTTACTTTAATAGGTGTTGTAATGTGGGGAACTCTTTCGGGTTCTATGCTTCCTTTTTTGTTAAGAAAATTCGGATTAGATCCTGCAACATCATCAGCACCGTTTGTAGCAACTATGGTTGATGTTACTGGGTTGTTAATTTATTTTACGGTTGCTACTTTTTTACTGACGGGAACACTGCTTTAATCAATGTACAATTTTTCAATGTACAATGTACAATTTCTCGATGTACAATTTTTCAATGTACAATGTACAATTTCTCGATGTGAAATTTTTCAATGTACAATGTGCAGTATCTCGATGTAAAATATACAAATTTTTAATGTACAATGTGCAGTATCTCGATGTAAAATATACAATTTTTTAATGTACAATGTACAATTTCTCAATATAAAATGTGCAATTTTTCGATATTAAAAGTATAATATAAAAACTTAAAGTAATTTTAAATTTTATAATTTAATAAAAAAAACCCTCGTTCGATATGAACGAGGGTTTTTAATTTAATAATTCAGGCTTTTAATTGTACAATTTTTTAATGCACATTGCACATCGATTAGTACATTCCGCCCATATCACCCATACCACCTCCCGGAGGCATCATAGGCATTTTTTCTTTTTCTGGTTTTTCGCAGATTGTAGCTTCTGTCATAATAAGCATAGAAGCAACTGATGCGGCGTTTTCAAGAGCGACTCTAGTTACTTTTGTTGGGTCTATGACACCAACTTTTACGAGGTCTTCATATGTTTCGGTTGCGGCATTGTAACCATAACTTCCTTTACCTTCTTTAACTTTATTCACGATTACGGAACCTTCTTCACCTGCATTAATAACTATTTGTCTGATTGGTTCTTCGATAGCTTTTTTTACGATTTTCACACCGAGCATAATATCCTGATTATCGTTTTTAATCTTATCGAGTTTAGAAGAGACTCTGAGTAATGCTACACCACCACCGGGTACGATACCTTCTTCAACTGCGGCACGGGTTGCGTGCAGAGCGTCTTCGACTCTTGCTTTCTTTTCTTTCATTTCGACTTCGGTTGCGGCACCGATTTTCAGCACTGCTACGCCACCTGAAAGTTTTGCAAGTCTTTCCTGAAGTTTTTCTTTATCGTAATCGGAAGTAGTTTTTTCGATTTGATTTTTAATTTCGTTAATTCTCTTTTTAATATCTTCGGTTTTTCCGGCACCTTCAACTATGGTTGTGTTATCTTTATCTATTACTACTCTTTTTGCAGTTCCAAGATAAGATACGGTTGCGTTTTCAAGTTTATATCCTTTTTCTTCGGCTATTACAGTTCCTGCTGTGAGTACTGCGATATCTTCGAGCATAGCTTTTCTTCTAT
>JBAZEQ010000179.1:0-6159 GCA_041653855.1 Ignavibacteria bacterium
CGCAGATTTTTTTTATCTTCAAGCGTTAAATCACAATTTATTTGCCTTACTATATCGAGATTTCTTTCTGTCTGGTGCAGTTTTAATTTATCCCACTGAAAATCGGATTTTATATTTAAAAGAAAATCTACTTTGTTGTGCTTATCGTTTATGCTTCTGACTCCTATCCTTATTTTTGCACGGGAAAAGTAATTTATAAAATGTGAAGTCCTTGAAATCGAAAAAGTTGAAGGAACAATTCCTAAATCAAATGAAGTCTTTCTCAATTTTTTAAAAAAATTAAAAATATGAAGCAATGTAGATTTATTAAATACTAAAACTTCATTTATAAAAGGATTTACGTCTCCAAATACTATATTGTAATTGGTCATTGAAGCAACAAGTGTAATTTTGGCTTTGGGATATTTCTTCTTCAAAGCTGCAAAAAGCGGAAGCGAACATAGCATGTCGCCAACCTGGTTATGCTGTCTTACAACAAGTATGTTTTTAACATTTATTCTTTCAATTTCTTCTACGGGAACTTCCTTCGAATTCAGTAAAAGTTTTAATATACGCAGTATCAATTTTTTTTTTAATTATTTAAGTTCTTCAAAATCCGCATCAACAATTTTTGATTTATCCAGTTTGTCTGATTCTTTGTTTACCTGTGAATTCGGAGGTTGTGTATGTATGGGCTTCTTTCTTCTGAAAATATTCAGAATGTATTTAATCACAAAAAAAATGATATATGTTAAAATAATATATAAAAGAAATCTAATCACATAAACTCCTAACCTGTTGCAATTTTTTTATTGGGAGGGTTAAAATATTCCAGTGCCGGATGTTCTAATTTTAAGATTTCGTTTACAAGGTTATCGAAATCTTCTTCATTATTAACGAAATCTATATTGGTGGAATTTACTATCATTACCTTGGATGCTTTATATCGGAAGAAAAAATAATTATAGCCTTCGGTTAAATCTTTTATATATTCTTCGCTTATGGTTTTTTCGACATTCCTGTCCCTGTGCTTAATATTGAATATTAGCCGTTCAACGGTTGATTGCAGGTATATGATTAAATCCGGTACGGGGACAGATCTCTCGATGAAAGATACAATCTTTTCATACAGTACAAGTTCATCATCCTGAAGATTAAGGTAAGCAAAAATTTTATCTTTTTCGAAAATATAGTCTGAAATTACGTAGTTATGAAATAGATCTTCATGCCTGAGCTCCTGCAATTGCTTATATCTTGTGAGTAAAAAATAAATCTGCGTGTGGAAGGCGTAACGTTTCGGGTTCTTGTAAAATTTTTCAAGAAAAGGATTATCTTCGAAATTTTCGAGAATAAGTTTTGCGTTTAATTTTTGTGCAATTTTTTTTGCAAGCGTCGTTTTGCCCGCTCCAATAACACCTTCTATCGCAATATACCTGATTTTTTTATCTTCCAAGATATTTTATTTAAATATTTTAGTTTACTTAAATCTTTTTAACTTTTGAATTATCTTCCGAGTTTTTTAGAAGATTTTCTAAAGTATCGTTTAATACCGGGTGAATAAAACCGGGATTAAGTTCGCACAAAGGTACAAGAACGAATTTTCTGTTTTGAATCTCGGGATGCGGAATATTTATAAAATCATTTTTCAGGACAATATTATCATAAAATAAAATATCGATATCAATTTCTCTCTTAAACCATTTCTCCCGATTTTTTCTTCCTAAAACAATTTCAATCTTTTTTAATTCTGCCAGTAGGTGCTCGGGTTTTAATTCCGTATCGATTTCAAGTACGGAATTAAAAAATTCTTCCTGCGTTTTAATTCCCCACGGTTCAGATTTATAAACAGAAGAACTTCTTAAAACTTTTGTTTTATATAATTTCGAAATTTTTTCTTCTGCAGAATTAATGAACTTTAATTTATCACCAATATTTGAACCGAGCCCAAGATAAATCAAAATTGTTTTTCTATTGTGTTAATAATTTCGATTGAATCAATTATCCCAAGCGGTGCATTTGGCTTGCGAACACTTACTTTAACTGTTTTCACCTGTTCGAATTTTTTTAAAACCTCTTCGCAAATTTTTAAATTTACCGTTTCGATTAAATTAAACTTCTGCTTGCTGAAAATATCGCTAACAAGATTATATACCGCAAGGTAATCTACCGTCTTACTGAGTTTATCGCTGTGATTTAATCTGCTTAAATCACACTGCATTTCTATATCAACCTCAAACTGATTTCCGTATTTTTTTTCATATTCAAGATCACCATGATATGCGTAAAACTTTGCATTATTAATCTTGATAGTAGTTAGTTTCAAATTATTTTATTTTATTTTCTTGATTTCTTTTTCTTTGATACTTTGTCTTTTTTAACTTTTCTTGCGACTTTTTTAGATGCTTTTTTCTTTGAATCTTTTACCCGAACTTTTTTCTTGAATTTCTCTAATGCAATTTTTACAGTAACACCGATATTAGCAGGAGAATCTGCAACCAAGATTCCGCATTTTTGCAAAGTTTCTATTTTTTCTGCGGCGGTTCCTTTTCCTCCTGATATTATAGCCCCGGCGTGTCCCATTCTTCTTCCCGGAGGTGCAGTTTTACCGGCGATGAAACCAACGACGGGCTTTTTTACATATTTTTTAACGTAATATGCTGCTTCTTCTTCTGCATTACCACCTATTTCACCAATCATTAAAATGGCTTCCGTGTTTTTATCTTCGTTAAAAAGTTTTATCGCATCTATAAATCTTGTCCCGATTACAGGGTCTCCACCAATTCCAATACAGGTTGACTGTCCGATTCCGAGTTTAGTCAACTGGTCAACCGCTTCGTATGTCAGAGTTCCGCTTCTCGAGATTACTCCCACTTTTCCTTTTTTATGTATGAATCCCGGCATAATACCAATTTTGCATTCTCCCGGAGAAATTATTCCCGGACAATTAGGACCGATGAATCTGACAGTATGACCATTTTTATTTTTGCTTTGAACGTAGTCATAAACTTTTATCATATCATTTGTCGGGACTCCTTCTGTAATACAGACAATCAGATTTATTCCCGCATCGGTTGCTTCTATTATAGCATCAGCGGCGAAAGAAGAAGGTACGAATATTACGGAAACATTTGCGTATGTCTTTTCTACTGCTTCTTTAACGGAATTGAATATGGGAATTTTTTCTTGAAAGAGGATACCGCCTTTTCCCGGAGTTACACCTGCTACAACATTCGTACCATATTCAATCATTTGGGTCGTATGGAATGTTCCCTCTGAACCGGTTATTCCCTGTACTACTACTTTTGATTTTTTGTTTACAAGTATGCTCATTTAATATAATGTTTAAATTATTTAACGACATTGCTTTTAATTTTCCATTTCCCGCTTTTGTCGGCAATAAGATTATATGTAACGGTAATTTCTTTTTCTTCTTCCTTGCCGTTTAAGGTCTGGGTTTGTTTAACTTTTACTTTCACGTTTGCTGTACCGTCTTTTTGTGAAACCACCTGCGGTTCCTGTGTTACAATAAATTTTTTCGTATTTTTATAACTTTTCTTGAAGCTATCTGCAGACCTTGTTTCCCATGTCTCACTTGCTTTCTTCATATTTGCATCGTATGTCTTGTTATCCGAAATTCCTCTTTTTATATATTCCAGGTAATCACTAACGGCAGTAACGGGATTGTCGAGTCGTCTATTAAGTTCTTTTTCTTTCTCGGATACCTTTTTGTCGGTGCTTTTGGTTTTTACCTTACTTGTGTCTTTTGCAATTTTGGTTGTATCTTTTATTTCTGACTTTTTATCTTTGAATACTCCACCGGTATCTTTTTTATTTAAATTGTCTTCCCATTCTCTTAATTGTTGCTCTTTAATTCTGAGGAATTCCTCTTTGTCCTTAAGCTCTTTCTCTTTATCGGATGATACTTCCTGCTGTTGTGGAATTTGCTGATTCGGGTCATCATCTTTTTTACAGGAATAAAAAAGGACGAATGTAAGTAGAAATATAAACGGTATGATTAATTTAAATGTTTTCATCTTTTTTGTTTAATTTAAAATCAAAATAATTTATTTCATTTTCATATTCAATTGATTATTTGTGAGTGTGTAATTCGTGTATTTTGAATGATTCGTTAGATTTAAAAGATTTAAATAGATTTGTAAATTGAGATAATGAGTTATATTTTAAATGGATAATATTAACTTGATAAAAGAATTGGTAAATATTAATTTAATTGTTATATGTGTTTTTAATTTATATTGTTTTTATTAAACTTTGCAAACTCTTTGCCGTATTCAGAAAAAAATCTGAACTTGGTTAATGTAATAATGCGTATAAATATAGTAATAATTAATATTATATTGTTTTTTTTTAGCGGATTTTTATATCCGCAAAGTTTGCAGGATGAATTATATACGAATTTAAGTGTTTATTCGAAGTTATTAGATAAAAGTCTGGTAACATTGGAAAATCAGCTTGTGTTGCTTGGTAAAGATAAAATATTTTGTGTGAAAATTAACGCAAAACCAGAAATAAGTGAATATTTATATCTTAAAAGCAGGCAAAAATTAAATAGTTTTAAAATAATTTCCGATTTGGATTCAGCGAGTTCGGATTTTATTGTTGGATTTGAAAATGTGAATTTTGTTACGAAGTACAATAAAATATATGGCTCTTTAATAAAAAGCAGAATTGTTCAGAGACGAATTGATGTTATTTATGATTGTACGGTTAAAGAAAAAGGCAGAGATAGCATATTATATTTCGAAAGAGTATATGATTTTAGTGAAGATGAATTTCATCTGGAGAGAATTGAGGATGTTGAAAAAGGCGGATATGATTTCTTAAAAGGAACACTGCCTGACCAGAGTTTATGGGAGAAAATTTTTATCCCGGGAATTGCGACTCTGGCATCGGCTGTAGCAATAATTTTATTTTTTGTAATCAGAAGTAAATAAAAATTTGAAAGAATTAAATATATTAATGAAAAATTTGCGAATAACTAATTTCCTTTCGGTACTTATATTGGCGATAGTAATATATTCCTGCTCTACATCAGGGGTCAGCGATATTAAGACTGATGACCCGGAAAAAGCTATGCTTGTTGCATTGAAAAATTACGACAAGAAAGAATATCTTCAGGCAATAGATGATTTCTCTTTAATCAAAATTAAGTTTTCAGGAACAAAGATTGCTGATAAAGCCCAGTATTATTTAGCAATGTGCTATTACCAGAGAGAAGAATTTATACTTTCTGCATCCGAATTTGAAAATCTTATAAAGAATTACTCAACGAGCCCTTATGCTATACAGGGACGCTATCAGCTTGCGATGTGCTATTATGGATTATCTCCCGATTATGCTTTAGATCAGGTATATACAAAATACGCAATAATAGAATTTCAAAATTTTCTCGAATTGTACCCGAACGAAAAATTAGCACCGGATGCCGAAGCAAAAATAAAAGAACTGAAAAATAAATTGGCTTTTAAAGAATATAAGAGCGGTGAATTGTATATGACAATGGAAAATTATAAAGCCGCAATTTATTACTATGAAAACGTATTACAGGAATATTTTGATACGGATTATTCTGACGATGCTTTATACGGAAAAATAAAGGCTTTAATTCAAAAGAAAAAATCTGACGATGCTTTAAAGGAAATTGATAGATTCGAAAAGAAATTTCCTAAAAGCGAATATCTCAGTAGAGTAGAAAGAATAAAAAGCAGTTTGAAAAATTTATGAAGACTGTAAAAGAGTCTCAGGTAGAAATGATTGAACTTGTATTACCGAACGATACTAATATGCTCGGTAATTTACTCGGCGGAAGACTTATGCATTGGATTGATATTGCAGCAGCAGTTTCTGCTTCGAGACATTCGAATAATATTGCCGTAACCGCTGAAGTGGATAATCTTCAGTTTCATTTGCCAATAACACTTGGAGATATCGTAAGATTAAAAGCTTCCGTGAACAGGGCTTTCAGAACTTCGATGGAAGTGGGAGTAAGAGTAGAAGTCGAAAAAATAAAAACAGGAGATACTTTCCACTCAAATAGTGCCTACCTTACTTTTGTAAATGTAGATAGTGATACCAAAAAACCGATTAAAGTGCCGGAAATAAAACCCGAAACCGAAGAAGAAAAAAGAAGATACGCTCAAGCATTAAAAAGAAGAGAAC
>JBAZEQ010000180.1:0-6040 GCA_041653855.1 Ignavibacteria bacterium
GATAACTTGGTCGTGACACTAAGACTTCATCGTATGGGTCAGTTAATAATTTAAAAATAAAACTGTAAGCCTCACTTGTACTTGAAGCAAGAAAAACATTATCTGAATCTATGTTAATATTTTTTTCTTTATAGTATTGTGTAACCGCTTCCCGTGCGGATTGTAGCCCTTTTGGATTCGGTGAATATTTCATCGATTCCAGATTGACGATAGATTTTAAAATTCCGGTTTCATTATAATCAAAGCCTGCAATTGTAGGATTGGATTCCGTTAAGTCCAAAATTTCTATCCCATTGGATTTCTTTTCTTTTAATAACTCACTTAATTTGTTATCTTCAATATTATAATCAAATCTCTTTGAAAACATTGTTTTAAAATAAAAATGACTTCAAAAGCAATTTGCTCTTGAAGCCATACAAAAAATCTAAAAGTATTTTTATTTCATATTGCCTAATTTACTAAAATCCATATATTCGACATCTTTTGGAGGTGCAAAGAAATCGTCAGCTAATTTGACATCTTGCTCAAATGCGGTTGCAACATATTCATTATTTTTATTGTCTACTATTTTTAATGCGAATACCTCTTTGTATATAGAGAGTTTTGTTCCTTCTTTAGTTTTATAAACATCGCAGTTATAACCAAGCACTTCATCAGAGCCAATTTTTTCATAATCTTTCAATTTTTCTTTAACGTTTACAATATCCATATCTGCTTCTTTACTTTCTGAAATATCCATTTTCATACCGACTTTTTTGCCTTCCATTTCAGTTATCATATATACGACTTTATCTGCGAAATACATCAAAGCATTATTCTTCTTATCTCCTTCAATGAAATTCATATCGATTTTTGCATTCTTGTTTTTAAAATAAAAATCCATAGTACCTTTTTCTTTTCCACTCTTAGATTCGTATTTTAAATGATAAGAAGAACCTTCGGAAAAAGAGATATCTTTCTTTTGTTCTGTTTTTCCTTCTTTTTTATCGCTTGTTCCATCTTTTTTACCGCAACCGTTAAGAAGCAAAGCAACACAAAGAATAAATGATAGAAAAAATAATTTTCTCATATGCCAAAATTTAATTTATTAAAAAGTAAATTAATAAAATATATAAATTACATCAAGGGGAATTAAGATATTTGCAGATAATTTTATATCTTGCCGGAAAATCTTGGTTTCCTTTTTTCGAGAAAAGCCTTTATACCTTCCTTATAATCATCACTCCGGTAGACTTGTCTCCTTAACTGTGATATTTTTTCAAATGCTGCGGGTGTAAGCGGATGGGCTCTGCCCAGAATATTTAATTGCTCTTTTATGACAGAAATAGCAAGAGGAGAATTTTTAGTGATTTCTTTAACAAAATCGTACGTAAACGATTCAAGTTCTTTATTTGGTACTAAATGATTTAACAAACCAAGTTTTTCAGCTCTTTCAGCATTCATCGGTTTTGCAGTAAAGAACATTTCCTTAACGGCTGAAACGCCTAACATATTAATAAAATGTAGTATTCCATTCGAATTATAAGGTACTCCAATTTTTGCGGGAGTAATAGCAAATGTAACATTCGGAGTCCCAATTAATATATCACAAGTGAAAGCAAGTTCGCAGGCACCACCCCAGACACTACCTTCCAGCATAGCAATAACGGGAGCGGAAAAATTTTCGACTGTTCTTAACAGTAATTCAAGGGGATTATCATATGAAAGAGGATCCGTTCCGGGCTCGGCTAATTCGGATATGTCATGACCTGAAGACCATACCTGCGAACCTTTTCCGGCTCTTATGATTACAGCTCTTACTTTTTCATCCTTGAAATCAGAAAATTTATTAACAATCTCGCAAATCATAGCCTTAGAAAGCGAATTTCTTTTTTCGTAATTATCGAATTGTATAGTACCTATATCCTCGTTTAAAAAACTTTTAATTAGTGTCATAATAGTAATTCCATTTTTTAAATTTTATTATCATTTCAGTACCTTCATTTTCTTTGCTTCTTACTTCAATAACGGCATTATGCAAATCAATAATTTTTTTTACGATAGCAAGTCCCAATCCATAACCGCCAGTCTTCTTTGAACGGGATGAATCGATCCTTGCAAACGGTTCGAATATTTTATACTTCTCATCTTCTTTTATTCCTTCACCGAAATCCTTAAAAGTAATTTCGTAATATTTTTCAGATTCATTAATACAAATAATAACATTTTTATTTTCAGGCGAAAATTTAAGAGCATTAGAAATAAGATTTCCGAATGCTGTTTTTAATTTATCTTCGTCTGCTTTAATTATTATTTCATTTTTACCCGTTGCGTAGTTTATAAAATCAATTCTATTTTTTTGTAAATCAAATGATGATATCAGGTTTTCAATCAGTACTATTAAATCTGTTTCACTTAAATTCAGTTGCAAGAAATAATATTCATTCCTATAATAATCAAGAATTTTACTTATCATATTTTCAATTTCGATAACGTCTTCATTAATTTTTTCTTTTGGTGTTTCAAGTTCAAGACCAAACTTAATACGCGTAAGAGGTGTTCTTAATTCATGCGATACATCAATCAGAAGTTGTTCTTTTGCCCTTATCGAATCCTTCACCTTTGAAGACATATTTTTCAATGATTTTGCCAGATCTCCTAATTCATCACTCCTTCCAACCGGTAATTCCACATCGTAATTCCCTTCACTAATCTGCTTTACAGCTAACGAAAGAGATTTTATCGGATTTAAAAGCCATCTTAATAAAAAATATAATGGAATAAAAATAATGCTTAATAATATTACTATAGTAAGAATTACTTTCTCGAAATTGAAAATTTCCTTTGGATTATAATAAGATAAGATTATAATACCATCCGGAATATTTGTAATACTATAAATAATGTCATCATGGGAAAACGAAAAAATCTTTTTGTCCTTACCATTACCAACATATTCTTTATAATTTGAAATTTCCTCTATAACGGGAAAATTTTCAGAAGAAGCCCAATTTACATTTTGAAATCTGTACCTAATATCTACATTTAAGTCTTGAGAGATTTTTCTTGCCTTTGAAGAATCAGGAGGAAATCCGATATCTCTCACTAAATATTCTTCCATTTTTAATAGGATTCTTCTATTTGGATACTTTGGTTTAAATACTTTATTATAGTTCAAAAATAAAACAACGGCAAAATTTATCAAAATGCCGTAAAAAATTATTATTATTATTAACTTAACGAATATTGATTTGCTTATGTTTATTCTCACTATTTATTCTTCCTCGGCAAAAAACATATACCCGACAGAATGTACGGTTTTAACATAATCTTTTTTATTAGGTGAAGAGCTTTTTAATTTACTTCTTAATCTCGATACCATTACATCAACCGAACGGTTATATGATTCCCATGAAATCCCTCTCGTGTTTTTCATTAAATCATCTCTTGATAATACTTTCCCGTTGTTTTTAGCGAAAAGGAATAACAGTTCAAATTCTGCAGTAGTTAACTCTAAATCTTTTCCATTTAAAAAAGCTGCCCTTTTATTGATATCAATTAAAAGGTTTTTAAACTTAATACTCGAAGACAATTTTAATTTACCTTCAACTCTTCTTATTATTGAAGTAATTCTAGCAATTAATTCTCGCGGTTCAAATGGCTTTGGGAGATAATCATCAGCACCAAGCTCCAACCCAACAATCTTATCCGTAACCTCTCCTCTTGCAGTCAGCATAATTATCGGGGTATCATATTCTTTTCTTATTAATTTGCACACCTCAAATCCATCCATTTCAGGAAGCATAACATCAAGGATTATTAAGTCATAATTATTCTTTTTCAATTTTGAAAAAGCATCCGAAGGTGCTTCGGATATGATACAATTGTAACCATTTTTATTAAGGTATTCAGAAAGAAGTTCATTTAGTTTTGTATCATCATCTATTATCAGAACGTTTTTACTCAAATTATAGTTTTTTATTAAAATAACAAAAGATTATTAAAAAAGAGACAGCAAAAGTTCGTTTGGAACTTTTACTGTCATTTTGAGGGATATGGGAAAACTTATTATTAGTAACAAAATTAAATCGAATAAAATGAATTAGTATTATTTTTTCTTTTACTTTTTATAATACAAATATATATTCATTTTAATTAATGAATATCTCTTTAAGGTAAAAGTATGTAACAAATTGTAACGTGGTTTACAATTGAAATTGAAATAGTAATGATTTATTAATAACTTAAGGTGTTTATTAAATTATAAGATTAAAAAAAAATCAAAACAATTTCATAATTATTTCAATAATCAACACAAAATATAATTACAGAGTATGCTTATCCGTATTAAGCAGCACTATTTTAATTATTATAATATGGCAGATATTTTTTATTACCGGCATACCGGATGTAGATACTGATGCATATGTTCACCATTCGATAGCAAGACAAATAATATTAACTCCACTGGATTTGAGTATAAATTGGGTATGGTTACCTCTATTCCATTATCTTTCGGCAGGAGCAATTCTCATAGGTGCAAATATGAATGCGATTCGAATTGCTAATGTTTTTGTTTGGGCAATAGTACCTGTAACGTTATTCTTTTTTCTATACAATCAAAAAAGTGAAAATAATTTATTCATAGCACTTATTTCATCGCTGCTATGTGCTTTATTCCCAATAGGAATTCTAATGGGAACTACAGCACAACCAGAGCCGTTATTTACATTATTACTATTACTATTTGCTATAGCTGCATCAAAAGAAAAATATTTATTATCTTCAATACTTCTTACTTGCTACGATATGAAGCCTGGGCAGTTTTGATTATCGCTTATATAGTATACTTTCTCGACGTTATAAAAAAGAGAAGAATATTCAACCGGAAAGCACTGAATGTCCTGTTACCCGGAATTGCAATCTTTTCCTGGGCTTTATTAAGAGAACCATTCGATGGAAAGTTATTCGGATTTCTATTTCAAACTCAACAATTTGCTAATGATGCTTTAAGTGAAACGAATTCGTTTAATGGCGGCTTATTTAAAATTATTTGGGATTTTATTCACTACCCTATATTTATCCCTGCTTTATTTTCAGGTATAAATTTGGTTTTTATTCCTTTTGGCATTTTAAAATGTGTTAAGCAAAATAAATGGTTGGTTTACTCAGGGTTGGGAATTCTTATTTTCATTACTCTAAGCTGGATGATGAAATCTAATCTCGGTTTAAACAGGCATTTCGTCGCACTTATTCCCCTTTATTCAACTTTAACTGCATACGGTATTCTGGCTGTAACAAATTATTTAAAAGAATTTTCTGCAAAATCAAAATTTCTTTCAAAATTTAATATTAAATATTCCCTTCTAATTATTGTATTTGTTTCTTGTTTGATTTATCTAATTATGTGGTTATACATTTGGAATAGAAATTTTAAAACCGGGTATCCAGATAAAATCTCTACTGCCGAATATCTGAAAAGTATTCCAGACAATAAAACAATTTTTTGCAATGATGCTATTGTAGAAATTTTCAGTGAAATTGATTTCCATAGATTCAACCGTACGTGGATGGATAATAATCCTGATGCATTGGAATCGATAATACGAACTGCTCAAAAAGAAGATTACGTGTATGTAGTAATTACAAATGATAAATGGAAAAACATTAAAAACATTGGTGATATAATATACAAGTCTCCTGTAAATAAAGAAATAAGCACTTCAATTTTAATTATAAAGATTAAAGAATAAAAATAGTTACCCAACTTCTCGAGTAACTATTTCTTGAGGCATCGATCGGATTCGAATCCGCCTAGGCGGACATAACAGTTTTGTCCGCCGCGACGGACTCCATTAAGCCAATAAATTATTTATTTAATACCTTGTTTATATAGTCCCTTCCTTTACCTGACTTCAATTCCCTTTCCCGATTCATTGCTTCACCTCTAGTTTTATATGCTTCTTTGTAAACAAGTTCAAACGGGATCCTCGATTTTGTTGATTTGCATAAACCTAAATTATGCTCGGAAAGTCTTTTTTGGATATCACTGGTTTGCCCG
>JBAZEQ010000181.1:0-6015 GCA_041653855.1 Ignavibacteria bacterium
CCAAACGTCATAATGATTTATTTATTTTCTTTTTTTTCCTCTCCTTTTTTCTCTTCTTCAGGCTCATCCTTGCGGGACGATTCGTGTACATAATTTAATTTCAAATCCGCTAATACCTGTTCTATAAATTTACTTTCCTGTTCATTAAGGTTATTCTTCGTTTTTTCTTTTATCATATCTATTATATCTATTGTCATTTGTGCCGCATTTAAATCTTTTTCTACTTTATCTGTAACTGGATTTTTGATTTTTCCTAAACTCATCCACGTCTGCATCTGGAAAGAATAGACCAATGAGTAAAATAGCTGGGTTAATTTATCATCTTCCATTTTTTTTATCCTCTTATTTTTATTAATGTATATATTTAAATTTTTACTGTTTCTGTTTTCGCTTTTAGATTTATCAATATAAATGGAATTGCTAAAATAAATAATAACAAAGTTAGCACCTCCCAGTCTCCGTAATTCCACTCAAAAATTCCCGAAATGTGAAATGATATCGTAGCAAGAATGCATCCGAAAATCAAATATTTATTCTCCTTGTTTTCCGTATGTCTAAAATATTTAATTTGTTTCAAAAATAATGTGATAAAAAGAGACATATAAATTAATATACCAAAAATTCCTTTGGTTGCCAGTACCATCATATAATTGCTGTGCAAATGTGAACCCTCACCGTGAAACTCCGGAATTTTGTACATTTTGTAAACCTTTGTTATTTCATTGTCGCCTACACCTGTTATTGGATGTTCTATAAACATTTTCCATCCTACATCCCACATTATAAGTCTCGATTCATTGCTGGGATGTTTTGGGTCGATAATACTTGTAATCCTTTGTCTGAATTGAGTCGGGATTATAAATAGAATTATAGTAACGAGGACTAATAGGTAAATTAAAAATTTTCTGTTAATTACTATCCCGAAAATTAGTGAACATATAAAAACGGCAAGAATTACATTCCTCGTTTGTGTCAGGTACATCGATATGAATATTATTGAAAGAGTTGTTATTAAAAACGCTTTCGGAATAAATATTTTTTCCTTTAGGAATGTTAACGGGAATAGAGTCAGAAATAAAAGCATTTTTACTTCACCGGTTGTGATATAAAACGCAAATGAATATAAACGTATGTCATTTATATTCGTATATCTTGCTTCTTCTTGAAATTTTAAGATATAAAGTATTATCTCATAAACTGATATAAGCGTAAAAACCGATAATGCTGAAATCAATATTCTATTTAGAGTGCTTTTATCTTTTACTTTTACTATCACCCCGAAGAAAATAAAATAAAGTAAAAATCTTTTAAGCCCGACGTAAGCTCCATCAGGTATAACCGCAAATACTCTTGATATAAAATCTATTATAAAAAATAATAATATTAATATACTTATATATTTTATTTCTTCGGAAAGATTATTTGGAATATCGATTTTTCTCGAATATAATATCTCCAGAATCCATAACCCCGCCCAAATTCCGAGGGATATTGATGATAGCGCAATAGAAAAACTTATTGAGATAATTTGAATTGCTATAAAAACAACAATTATATTATCCGTAATTCTTAATATTTTATCCTTATTCAAATTCTTCTGATAAATTTAAATATTGAATTGTAAATCATATAATTTCTTGTAAACTCCTTTTTCATCTTTTATCAATTCACTGTGAGAACCTATCTGGACAATTTTACCGGCATCCAGCACTATAATCCTATCGGCATTTTTAATGGTAGATAATCTGTGTGCAATTATTATGGATGTCCTGTTTGTCATTAACTTTTCAAGCGCTCCTTGCACAAGAATTTCCGATTCGGAATCCAAGGAAGATGTTGCTTCGTCGAGAATTAATATCTGTGGATTTCTTAGTAACGCTCTTGCAATAGCTATTCTTTGTTTTTGTCCTCCCGAAAGTTTTAACCCTCGCTCTCCTACAATTGTATCGAAGCCAAATTCGGTTTCGAGAATGAAATCGTAAGCATTTGCAAATTTTGTCGCTTTTATTAATTCTTCTTCTGTAAAATTTTCTGAACCAAATAAAATATTATTTCTTATTGTATCGTTAAATAATATCGTTTCTTGTGGTACTATCCCAATTATTTTTCTTAGACTTTCAATTGTAATATTTTTTATATTTACATCGTCTATGTATATATCTCCCGAAGTAACATCATAAAATCTTGAAATTAAATCCGCTAAAGTGGATTTACCACCTCCTGAAGAGCCTACTATTGCTACTTTCTCTGATTTACTGATTTTTAGATTAATATTTTCTAATATTAATTTATCCCGGTTATAATAAAATGAAACATCTTTTAATTTAATTGTTTCATCAAAGTTCGTAAAATCTGCACTATTATCGGAATCCATAATCTCGACAGGGTAATCGAGTATTTCAAAAATCCTCTCGCCCGATGCAGAAGATTCCTGAATCCTGTTGCCTACTGTAGTCAAATTTTTAATTGGTACTATCAACTGAAATAATATGAAAAGAAATCCTAAAAATTCTTCGGGTCTTAAGTTATTATTTACTAATATTTCTCTCCCGCCGAACCATATTATTATAACACCTGCTAAGATAGATAAAAATTCCGTGATAGGGGAAGTGAGCTCACTTGTCTTCGCAGTCTTAATTATTAAATTATAGTGGGCGTCGTTTTCTTTTTCGAATAATTTGTTCCTGAACTTTTCAGCTCTGAATACTCTTATTACTTTAGCACCGTATATAGTTTCCGATATAATTGTCAAAATATCGGACATCTTTTGCTGTACCCTCCTACTGCGCCTTTTCAGTGATGCTCCGATTTTTGATGTTGCAAAAATCGTAATAGGAAATACGAGAATTGACATCAATGTCATTTGCCAGCTTATCGAAAGTGATATTATTAAATAGATAATTATTAAAAGTGGCTCTTTTATTAAATTAGAGAATGCTGCTGAAATGCCTGACTGAACTGCATTTATATCATTTGTCATTCTCGAAATCAGGTTTCCCGTCTTCTCCTGTGTGAAAAATCGAAGCGATAAATTGTTGATTTTCTCATATAGTTCATACCTTAAATCTCTCAATACTCCTTTTTCTACATACTGCATATAGATAGACTGGAAAAATCCTGTGATATTTTTCAGGAAAAATGCTATTAATATTAAAACGCAAATCTTTAAAAGTGCGTTTTCTTTTCCGTTGTTAAAAATAAATAATTCAAAGAATTTCTGAACATTATTATAGAGCCCCGTTACATCTCCC
The DNA here is from genome assembly GCA_041653855.1 of Ignavibacteria bacterium. Lineage (GTDB taxonomy): Bacteria > Bacteroidota > Ignavibacteria > Tepidaquicellales > Tepidaquicellaceae > FEN-1279. The sequence continues at coordinate 3,252 of JBAZEQ010000181.1, forward strand.
TGTGGTATTTGATTGCTTGAAGATGTATTGTTATCGAGAAATAAAGTTTTTAATAATGGTATTGTTAGGTATACGGAAATTGCACTGAAAATTGAAAATAAAACCGACATAAAAACCGATATAAAAATCTTTGCTTTATATTTCTTTATATATCTTAATAATCTTATGTATATTTTCATTATTTATTTTTAGTTGTTTTATTTTGCATTTCCCATGCTTTCATATAAGTTAGCATATTTGTAATTATATCGAAGTTAGTTACCATTAATCCGTATATTCCGTCGAGAAAACCTTTCTTTAAAAAATAAGACTGAATGAAAGCCGCCGTTGGTCTCAATAAAATATCGTATAATTTTATTCTCTTCTTTTTCGATTTTTCGATTGCTTGTAATGATGAGTAATGATTGACTTTTCGCATATAATCTGAAATGGAAGTTACTGTGTAATGTAAAATATCGCTTTTTAAAAATCCTATTCCGCCCTTAATCTCATATCCTTCGTGAACTAACCTGTCCGCAACTACTGCTTTTTCTTTCAAGAATAATCTTGTCTGATAACCTGGATACCATCCGCAGTGCTTTATCCATTTTCCAAGAAAGTAATTTTTTCTTGGTATCCTGTAACCTGAAATGTCTTTATCGGATTTTATTACCGATAAAATTTCATCTTTTAATTCCGGTGAACACCTTTCATCTGCATCGAGAGGAAATACCCACTTCTTGCTTACTTTGGAAAGTGCAAACTCCCTTTGCTTTGCGTAACCTTTCCATTCTTCCTGAAAAATATTATCTGTATACTCTTTAGCTATTTCAATTGTCTTATCGTTGCTGAAACTGTCTACAAGTATAATCTCTTCCACCCATTTCACGCTCTCAAGGCATCCGCGGATGTTGTCTTCTTCATTTTTACAGATAATTGTTACTGCGAGCATTATTTTTTAATTAATCCGTTTTTACAAAAATAGTTGCCGGAATTCTTTATGTAATTATGAAAATAGTCATAATTCTTTCTCTCTTCAATTGTTTTCGTATGATGCAAATGATATACTATAGCTAAATTTCTTAAAGATTCGAAATTTGCTGAGACTAATCTTAACCTGTATTCCAAATCTGTATCTTCTCCTATTCCGGGTCCTGTATAATCTTCGTCGAATCCGTTAACTTTCTCTATCATGCTTTTTGAAATCGAAAAATTGCACCCAAGTAAATTTGCTTTTTTGGGATTTAAAAGATTTCTTGCTTGTTCGTTTTCAATATACAATGCTTCTTCGATGTGAATCGAAGCATTCTTAGACCTGATTGAGTCTATGAGTAGTTTCGATAATGTTATCTCGAAAGATTTATGCTTTTTGTAACTTTTTATTACACCTTCTGAAATTATTTTCCCGAGCATTACTCTTCTTCCGCTTAATACCGTATTCGGCTTTTTATTCTTTATATGTGCTTCGATAAAGTGGTAATGAGGTATGCAGTCTCCGTCTATGAAAATAAGAAAATCGGATTTTGAATTCTTAATTGATTCATTAAGGATTTTGTTCTTCCTAAATCCGTTATCTTCTTGTGTAATAAATTTTAAATCCAGTCCAAATACTTTTATACTTTGCTCGATGAATCTTTGCATTTCCTCTCCCGATCCGTCATCTGCAATTAATATTTCATAATTCTTTCTGTAACTTTGCTTTTGCAATGAAGAAAGAATAATCTCAAGCTCGTTTATTTTCTTATAAACCGATATTATTAAAGTCGCATTATACATCGGTTTAAGTTATTAAATGCTGATTAAACTTGTAATTGAAAAATTTGGTATTTATTATTAGGTTATAAGGAAATATGATATCATATTTCAAAGTAAATATTATATAAATTATTTATTTTAAATTACAATATAGTACTAATTATTAATTATTATTTACAAAATGGCATTTAACTATAATAAATTAACTCTGAAATCTCAGGAAGCATTGCTAAATGCTCAGGAAATTTCCTCTAATTATTCGAACCAGATTATCGAGCCGGTTCATCTTTTTGCCGCATTACTGCAGGATAAAGAGGGGTTGGTCTCTTCTGTAATTTTAAAGCTGGGTGTGAATAAGGATTTAATTCAGATTAAAATTGGCGAACTGCTCGAAAGTATTCCAAAAGTTACAGGTAGTGGGGTTGGAAATCTATCGCTTTCAAGAGAATTATCGGAAGCTCTAGAAAATGCTTTCAAAGAAGCAAATCAAATGAAAGATGAATATGTGTCGGTAGAACATATGCTAATAGGAATTGCCGAATTGAAAAAATCGGAATTAAGTAGCCTCTTGAATTCTTATGGAATAAATAAAGATAATATTTTAAAAGTATTAAAAGATGTTAGAGGTTCGGGTAGAGTTACCGGGCAGAATCCCGAAGAAACTTTTCAGGCTCTCGAAAAATATGGAAGAAATCTAAATGTACTTGCCTCGAGAGGTAAACTTGACCCTGTTATCGGTAGGGAAGATGAAATAAGAAGAGTACTACAGGTACTTTCCAGAAGAACAAAAAATAATCCTGTTCTAATCGGTGAACCCGGTGTTGGTAAAACCGCAATAGCTGAGGGTATTGCCATTAGAATCATTCAAGGGGATATTCCTGAAAATCTAAAAGATAGACATATTATTGCCCTCGATATGGGTGCATTGATAGCTGGTGCTCAATTCAGAGGACAGTTTGAAGAAAGACTAAAATCGGTATTAAAAGAAGTTCAGGAATCCGATGGAAAAGTAATTTTATTTATTGATGAA
>JBAZEQ010000182.1:0-6007 GCA_041653855.1 Ignavibacteria bacterium
CCCTTAGGCCAGAATCTCTGCCCGACACCACCTGCCATAATTATTGCGTAATTGTTCATAATTATTTTTTAATATTTAATTTCTAATAAAAAATATAAAATTCTAAATACACCCTATAGACTCTATATATTCCGCATTCTTAAATACTACTTTTCTTTTTTCTCGAATATCTTTACAGGGTCGTTTAGATATGAAATAAGTAAATCAATATCTTTTGTCGGCTTATCAAGAAATATTAATTTGAAATTGTATATTATGTATTTAAATACCTCAGAAACTTCACTTTCGAAAGGATTCATCCTGTAATTTTGTATAAATTTCACGAAGATATAACTTGCCTCTGCAAGCTGGGCAAGTTTTCTCATATCAAGCGAGTTTGCAATGCTAACCAACTCTTTGAAATGCGTAAATGTATGCGATAACTTTCTAAGAGCTTCGTAAGCCTGAAATTTTCCCTTTATCTCCTCGATTGATTTGAATACATTTTCAACATCGATTATATTTTGTTTGAGAAGAGTTAGTTTTTGTCTTTCGTTTGTATCATATTCCTTCGTTATTAAATGCTTGTCAAGGTCATCCTTTTCTTCGTCCGGTTTTATTTCTATGTTTTCATCTTTTCTGATATCCATTAAGGTTTGCTTTAATACATCAAGAGATTTCATCACGCTGTCGTATCCGGCAAAATCTTCCCCTTTAATCAAACTTTCAACTAAATTTATTGAATCTTTAAATAGTGCTATTATTTCGCATCCAACCGTTTTACCGTAAGTGGAAAACGTCATTTTCATTATGTAGTATATACTCGTAATAACTTCAAATGACATTTTTCTCGAATACTCTTCCATATAAGTGCTGCTATCCACTATTTCCTTTATCAATATATTTTTTCTATCCGCATAACCTTCTTCTTCCGAATTCAACCCGTTAAGTTCGTTCATATTATTACGAAGCAACACGTTACTTGTTAGCAGTTCTGTTTCGTATTTCATATAAACAGAGTTTTCTAATTCCGCTATTTCTATATTCTCGGTAAGTTCGCTATTATCTTTTTCTCCTGCTTTAAGTTCCTCTTTTCTTTCTTCTGTTATTACTTCTTCAATAATTTTTTCTTCCGTATCTGTTGTTTTTTCGGGTTCTTCTTTTATTGATTCTTGCGGAATCATCTCTTCTTTGTCATCCGATTTTACAATCTCTTCTTCTTCTTTAATTTCAGTTATTTCAGGGATTTCATCTTTTATTTTTTCTAATTCTATTTCTTCTATTTCTTCTATGTTTACGCTATCCAAAAAGGATTTCTCTTCTGTGATTTTTACTTTCTCTTTCGGGGTTTCACCCGGTAACGAAAATACATCGCTCTCCTCAATCGGAACGTCTTCTTCTTTTTCCTGTCTTGATTTATCGGTTGGCAAAGAAAAAACAGATGTGTCTTCAAATTCATTTTCTGGCTGTAAAAGTTCGAGATAGTTTCCCCTAAAAATAATCTCGCTATCTTCTTTGGTACTTGATTCTATAAATTCTTCGGTAACAAGTTCGTTGTCAATTTCTTCTACTTTAAACTTAGATTCCGCCATAATTCTTTTTATTTCCGACGTGATTTTTTCTTCTTTTTCCTCTTCCTTCTTTTGTTTTTCTTTTCCTGACTCCGGTTCACTTTCCGGGTGGGTGGCTATGCTAAAACAATTTAGTAATTCGGTCTTAATAAATTCTTTATCAAAATTTAAATTTTCTAAAAGATTATCAAATTTTACTTCGCCGATTTCGGTTTTCTTAAGAATAAACAAAAGGTAGTTACCAAGATTTTTTAGATTCTTTATGCGTGAGATTATATATATATCTTTAAGTAGATTATCGGATGATTTAAGAATGCCAAGCAAATATATACATTTCCGTAATTCTCCGGAGCTTGAGTAAATTCTTAAATCGTTTTCAATTTTGGAAACTACAAATTTAAAGTATTCCTTACTTTTCAATATAAAATTTTATTATTTTTTATCTGTATCAAAATTAACGAATGCATAAATGAAATTGAATCCTCTTTTTAGTGTATAAAGTCTTTTGTGTTTGTCTAATTTGTGGGATAAGAGCATGCACAGTTTATAGAATAAATGAAAATATTCTACTTGCAAAGGAATAAAAATATTTTTATGGATTCGTAATTCGAACTTGACAGTATTATTTATTTTGATTAATATTAGATGAATAAATTTTGTGAGATTTTCTTGTTAATATGTTGTTAATAACTTTTTTTATACGATTCGATTTTTTATATTGGTTTGTTATGAAATTGTAATTCTTAACAACGATTGTTAATAACTATTCATATTTTACATAACCTCATTAAAAATATAATAGTTAAATAGTTTGATGAATTGTTAGAAATTACCTGTTTTTTCCTTATTTTTAATAATAAATTTGTAAGCCGACTTAAAGTAATTTTTTAAATAAAATTGATTTGTTAATAATTTATTAATTTGTTAGCGTGACTGAAACCTTTACCAATCTTTCGATTTTTCCATACGATGCAGAGTTAAAAGAAAAAGAAATTAACAAAGAGTATAAAGATGCTGAAAGTGTGTGGAAAAAATTTATTGAACTACTTTCTCAAAAGTTAAAAGAAAGCGAAATTAAAACTTGGTTCTCCGTTATCACTCCTAAAAGTTTTATAAATAATACGCTTACAGTTACGGTACCGAGTAATGATTATTACGGTATGATTGTTAAAAGATTTAATAAGCAAATTTCAGGAATTTTAGAGAGCGGGTTACTCGGCGAAAACGGAAAGTTAAATTATGAGATTTCTCAACAGAGCTTATTTGACGAACAGAAAATCGAAGAAAAAGAAAAGAGTCAAAATGAGTCTGTAAGAACTTCCTCTTCTGTTATTAATTTCGAATACCCCTACGGAAACAAAACTCCAAAAATAAATACTCTTTCGGAAAATCCGGAAAACAAAATTTTCGACTCAAATCTTAATCCTAAAAATTTATTCGATAGTTTTGTTAAAGGCGAAAGCAACGAGTTTGCCGTTGCTGCCGCTTATGCAATCGCTAACAACCCGGGAAAGTCGTACAATCCGTATTTTGTTTATGGAGGTGTCGGACTTGGTAAAACTCACCTTGTTCAGGCTATTGGGCATGAGATACTAAAAAAATATCCCGATAAAAAAGTTTATTATACTACTACCCCGGATTTTACTACCCAGTTCACAACACATATTGCACAGGATAGAATAGAGTTTTCAAAAGGAAAAACAGGAATAAAAAAACTCGATGAGTTTTTTAAATCCCTTGATGTTTTAATCCTCGATGATATTCAAAACCTTGGAGGTAAAGGGGCAACTCAGGATTTTATGTACCAGATTTTTAACACTCTTTATAATAATAAAAAACATCTTATTTTTTCCTGTGATAAACCTTTAAGTGAAATTAAAGGTATTGAAGAAAGACTCATTTCAAGATTTAAATGGGGAATCACAGTAGATATTTATCCGCCAAGCTGGGAAATGAGAGTTGCTATTATTCAAAAAAAATATTTTGACTATAATGTACAAGTACCGGAAGAAGTAATCCATTATATAGCTACTAATGTAAAAGACAGTATAAGAACTCTCGAAGGTTGTGTTGCCGGTACAATATCTGAAAGCACTCTCGTTTATGACGGTGAAATTAACCTGAAAATTGCTGAAAACGTTATAAAACGTGTAATAGGTACTATTAAAAAAGCAAAAATTGTTTCCCTCGAAAATATTATTTTTACTGTAGCTGATTATTTAAAAGTATCCGAAAATAGCATACTTTCAAAAAAACGCACTAAAGAAATAGCTTTTGCCCGGCAGGTGGCTATGTACCTTGCAAAGGAGCTTACCAGTATGACTTTACAATCTATTGGTTTATACTTTGGGGGTAAGGACCACGCTACGGTACTTTATGCATATAATTTAATTAAAAACTTAATTAAAAAAGATAAAGAAGCCGCTAATATTGTTCATGATTTAAGAAGTATTATAAGTACTTTATAATAGTTATAACTGGTTGTTAAGTTTTTTCTCGAAGCGTCCTATCTTTAACGGACGCTTTTTTGTTTATATGTTATTGGTAACTGTTTAAAAAACTACTTTTATTAACAAAAATATTTTACAAAAAAAATTTATAGTATAGACTTATGGTGAAGTTGTTGACAAGTTATTAGATAGGTTTTCTTTATTTACTTTTAATTATTAAAACATTTCTATATTTTTTAACAATATTAACAACACTATTACTACAGATCTTTATTTATATAATATATTAATATAATAGGTATACAAATGTTAGAAAAACTTTTTATAAAAAACTACCTGATAATAAAAGAAGCAGAACTTAACTTTACTAAAGGTCTGAATATACTGACCGGAGAAACCGGAGCAGGTAAAACGATTATACTCGATGCCCTCTCTCTTATACTTGGTGATAGAGCAGATTATTCGATTATAAAAAACGAAAAAGAAAAACTTATTATAGAAGGAATCTTCAGGATTGGAGCTAACAGGAAGATTAAGAAGTTTTTAAAAGATAAAGAACTGATTTTAGATGGTGAAAATAGTGATAGCGTGATTTTGAGAAGGGAATTGTATAAAAAAGGATTTAGCAGAAATTTTATTAACGATACTCCTGTATCGAATTCCGACCTGAATGAATTTGGTAACCTGATAATCGATATTCATTCTCAAAACGAACACCAGTCATTACTTAAAAAAGATACTCATCTTGATATTTTAGACAGCTTTATTACGGATAAAAGAGTATTAGATGATTTTAAAAAGGAATATGAAAATTATAAAGAGTTAACTGTGAAGTATAATGAATTAGTGAGTAAAAAAGATAGCCTGCTCGAAAGAAAAGTATTTCTCGAATTCCAATTAAAGGAAATTAATGATGTAAATCCTCAAACCGATGAAGATACTCAACTTGAAAACGAATTAAGTAAACTCGAAAATTCAGAAGAAATATCACTTGCTTTAAATACAAGCCTGCAGAAGTTATACGAAGGCGATGGAAATATTTTAGCAGGGCTATCGCTTACCATAAAAGAATTAAAGAAAATTAGTAAGTACGATAGCGAATTGGAAAAACTTATATCTGAAATAGAATCTTCTTATATATCCTTAAAAGATGTTTCTGCAACTCTGTCAGAGTATAATGATTCACTGAATTTTGATGCTGTTCGAATTGAACAAATAAGAGACCGACTTGGTGCTTTAAACTTCCTGAAAAAAAAATATAAATTAAGTGTAAACGAACTTATAAAAAAAGCAAACTCGCTTAACGAAGAACTTAATTTTGCAGAAAATTATGACTATGAAATTGACCAAATTAAAAAGAAAATCGAATCAGAAAATAATATTTTATTTAAATTAGCTATTGGACTCACAGAGCAAAGAAAAAAAACAATTAAAGATTTACAAAAAAGCGTTAATTCATATTTAAAAGAGGTCGGTCTCGAAACAGCTGAATTTAAAGTAGCACATTGCTATTATGAAAATGTAGAGGAAAATTTATTCACGTATAAAAAAGATAAGAAATACATTTACATCACATCTACAGGAATAGACGATATCGAATTTTTGATTTTAACAAATAAAGGCGGGGAATTTTCACCACTAAGAAAAACAGCTTCAGGCGGAGAAATATCTAGAATTATGCTTTCCATAAAAGCAGCACTGTCTGGAAAAGATAATATTCCGATTCTTGTATTCGATGAAATAGATGCTGGTATCAGCGGACGCATTGCAGGAAAAGTAGGAAAGCTTTTAAAAGAACTTTCTAAATCACATCAAATAATTTCTATCACACATCTCCCTCAAATTGCCGCAAAAAGCGAAACACATTTGTATGTCAGTAAAACCGAAACAAAGGGTGAAACCAAAGCAGAAATAAAAACTCTTTCAGATGAAGAAAAAATTACCGAAGTTGCAAAAATGCTTAGCGGAGAAAACGTAACAAAGGCATCTATACAAAGTGCGAAAGAA
>JBAZEQ010000183.1:0-5961 GCA_041653855.1 Ignavibacteria bacterium
CTATAATCTTTATACCTGTATGGCGGATCGGCAAAAACTATATCGAATTTATTTTCTTTGCAGGATAATAAATATTTTATCGCATCATTTCTGATAATACTTGTTCTCTCGTTTATATCTAAGAGTAAAACATTATCTTTAATCACTTTTGTGTCAGAATCAACAAATGTGCATTTACTTCCACCTCTTGAGATAAACTCCAGTCCGAAGCTTCCTGTTCCGCAAAATAAATCCAGACATATTTTATTCTCGAAATCAATTCTGTTGGATAAAATATTGAATAGTGTTTCCCTCGCTCTATCGGTTGTAGGTCTAATATCATTTTTAACTGATGGTGATTTTAAGGTCCGTCCTTTGTAAATACCTGAAATTATTCTCATTACAACTAATTTAATGCTAATCCGCAAAGCGGAGCAAATTTATAACCTTCGGATACAATTTCAGTGTCAATATCTTCGGTAATTCCAATTTCATAAAACGGATTGGAAAGAATCAACTTTGGATTTTTTGCCGTCTCGTTTATTATTTTATAAGCAGTTGAGCAGGATTCATCTCCGTATAAATATATGTTGTTTAATTTCATACTCCGGTATTTTTCTTCGTTTTTCAGGTAAAAACTTACTAATTTATCCTGGAAATTAGAATTTTCGAGCAGAATATAATCGTAACCAATACATCCGGTATTGCTGATTAAACTGAAATCGAACCTTTGTTTTTTACAACCGATTATTAAAATTGGTTCTTCGTTAATCAGGTTTTTACGAATTTTTCTGAAATATCTTTCTGAGGCAAAATGTTCTATATCTATCGAACTGATTTTTATATTAATTTGCTTTGATAGTTTTTTAATAGCATCGATAAAATTATTTTTAATGGCTATAATGAGAGTCTCCTTGATATTTTCTGAATAAGAGCCGGCAAGAAGTTTATGATAATTGATTTTATAATTTTTATAACTATCAGGGTAGTAATTTGAAAGCTCCCATAATATATTTGAATTAATCTTATCGATGCTCTCACTAAAGTCAAGAGGAATTACATTTGCAAAACAATAATTTGTATCGATTAGAAGTTTTGATGTTTGTAATGATGTTTTTGATTTGCTTATAACTTCATTTATCATCACGGATGTTTCATTAATAAATGAATCCGATAACTTGTTTTTAGTGTATAGATTTTCTATGTCGAAATTATCAATTATATGATGAGCAAAAGAAATTTTATTCTCTTTGCTAATTTCAAGAAATCTTATTGATTTTTTGTATAATCCTATTGTAAACATTGTTATTATTTATTCAACGTAAATATATTCTTTCATATTTTCGAATTTTTTCTTCCCTATCCCCTTTACCTTCATAATATGTTCGATTTTCTTAAATCCTTTATGAGATTCTCGGTATTTTATTATCTTTTCTGATGTCGACTCTCCTACCCCCGGCAGAGTAATAAGAATTTCTTTCGTAGCTGTATTTATATTTATGCTTTTTGGCTTAAGGTTATCTTCCTTTTTACTTTTCTTCTTACCCTTTGTTTTCAGAGAATCTTCAACGGTTTGAAGCTTCTGTTTTAAGTTGTTTGCATTTACCGAGTCATTTTGATTCAGAGTATCATTTGCAAATGAATTTATTGAACCACTCGATAGTTTGCCGAACATTTCCTCTGATTTTGAATAATCAAAAGATGATTTATTAAAATTTGAGGATAAATATTTTATATATTTTATACTGAATCCTGCTAATAGCACTATTACTATAAACAATATAATCTTTGCTTCGTTCTTGGTGAAACTAAAATATTTTAGAGTTTGCTTCATAGATACTTTACTAAAAAAAGCCCATCAAATATTATTGACAGGCTTATTTTATAATATTGAAAACTATCTAATTTATTTTTTTACGTAAGGGTTAAAATTATTTTCGCCCCTTGCATTAATTTTAATATCAACTCTTAATCCTCTTAAATTCTGTCCTGCATCATACCATGCAGAGTCGATATACATTGCCCCATAAACCCGCGGACTTGTTGCAGGATATCTGCCTTTTAAATAAAAGAACCATACGGAATGCTTATAATTGTTTATATCTATGTAGTAATCTAAACCGGTATGATTTGGAAAATCTCTATCCGGGTTAATATATCCGTCTTCGGTCACGTACTTAGGTAATGTATCGAATAGGATCTGATTACAATCCTCTATATATCTGTTACTAAACCATGTTTGATAACCCGGGTTTATTAAATCCTGATCTGCTGATCTTAAATAAATATATGTTTCGGAATCAACTAAGGAATCAATAATTTGAACATCTTTATCTGGAGAATCATTCGGGACACTTCTTGCATTTATATAAAAATAACCGGCATTATTTATATCCAAAATAATGTTATTGTATGCATAAATATTTCTATAAGATAATGGTGCGGTAATCCAATTCGTTGTGTCATCTGTTATAACCTCTACTGACGTGGTGAAGGGAAAATATCCCGGATTTGTTATTGTTATGTTATATATTCCGCCAGATAAATTTGTAAATGTAAATATTCCCAAATCGTTTGTAGTAGTTGTATAATTTACTTGGTCAAGAAATACCGTTGCTCCAACTATATTCTGCTGTCCGGATGGTTTAGTTGTATCCCGTACAATTCCTCTCAAAATGGCTGTTCCGCTGTCTGAACTCGTTGGGCTACATCCGGAATATAAAAACGAAAAAATCAGTATAAATGATAAAATAACTGGTAAAATGTATTTCATAATTTAAAATTTAAATTTAATAACAGTGTTTATATTATTTATATTAAATATATATAAAATACTTGAAATAAAAAGTAATTACAAAGAAAAAATTAAGTGTATTTTTATTTGTTATATGGGATAAAATTGTTCTCCCCGTTTTTGTTTATTTTTACATCTACAAGTACCCAAAAAATATTACTCCCTGTATCCCGCCATGAATACTTAATATATAGTAAACCGTAAATTTTCGGTAGATTATTATTCGGGGTATATCTGCCTTGTAAATAAAAAGGAATTACAGAATGTTCCGTTAAAGGACTATAAAAATAAGGAGTTCTGTCATTTGGGAAATCTGTAGAATCCGATAATGGGACACTTGCTCCGTAATACATTGCTAATGTATCAAAATCATATTTCGAATAATCACCCAACGATTTTCCAAATCTCGTTGTTAATCCTTTTAAATTTATTTCTAAGTCACTTGATCTGAACTGAAAACTAATATTTGCATTTGAGGAATCACGTAAATCGATATCTCTTATTGGTGTTGATGTCGGTACAGAGCGAAAGTAACTTAAATCGATATTACTTAATGTATTATTGTCTTCGAATTGCTGGACTTTTATATTATTATATACAAAAACTCCGTTTGTTGGTTGCAACTTTATATCAGATACTTTAATGGTATCATCACTTTTTACCCATACCGATATAGTATCATTTATATAATTATTCTTAGAATAAATTATTAATGTTCTTGTACCTGTTGTCCCCATAGCTATTCCGGCTAATATGTAATTGCCTGATGTGTCGGTCATACATCCCGGGGAATCAGGAATTGAAGTAATACTCACACCCGCAAGCGGTTTATGAGTAGCTGAATCTAATACCATTCCGGTTACAGCACCGGGTGGATAATCAGGGGCTTCTGAAGGATTACTGTTACACGAATATAATAAATATAACGATGAAATTAATACGAATATTAGAAGATAATATAATCTTTTCATATGAATTTTTGAAATTGAAGAATAATATTATTCAAATATAACAAATTCCAACAAGTTCTTTCAATTTTGACATTTTTTTAATAAAATCAAAGGTAATTTTTAATATCAAAACTCAGGGTAGAAAATTCTCTTTATTGATGTTGATTTTCCTGTTGTAACATCTATTTCGCAAACAATGGCAGCAAACCTTATATCATTTTCTGCAACTTCGTGCTTTTGTGGAGTTCCATATATAAACCTTTTTATTGATGATTCTTTTTTCATACCTATAACTGAATCGTATGGTCCCGTCATTCCTACATCGGATATGTAGGCTGTTCCCTGCGGTAAGATTCTTTCGTCTGATGTCTGGATATGTGTATGAGTCCCAAGTATTGCACTTGCTTTCCCATCTACATACCATCCTAAGGCGATTTTTTCTGCTGTCGTTTCTGCGTGAATATCTACAAAAACTATTTTTGTATCTTCCTTAATCTTTTCGTAAATCCAGTCAAAATTCCTGAATGGGCAGTCTATTGGTTTCATATATGTCCTGCCTTGCAGGTTAATTACACAAATTTTATGATTTGTATTATTTACCGGGAAAATCCCAAATCCGTGTCCGTATGCACCGCGAGGATAATTATTCGGTCTTAGCAGGTTTGGGGTCTCGTTTATATATTTATGTGATTGAATCTTGTCCATTGTGTGATTCCCACCTGTTAATACGTCTATCGGGAGTTCCAGCAATTTCTTAGCATCTTTTTCCAGTATACCCATACCATCGGATATATTTTCCGCATTAGCTATCACAAAATTTATTTTGTATTTTGTTATGAAACTCGGCAGGAGGGATTTTACCAGGTTCAGTCCCGGCTCCCCTATAATATCGCCAATAAAAAGTATGTTTATTTTATCTTTCAAAAATATTCCTCCATATTATAACCTTTCCATTTACAGTAATCATACAAATCCGTTTGAGCGGATTTAAATATAGCGGCGAACGCTATGGCATCGTCGGTATATCCTAAAAACGGGAGAAAATCAGGAATAATATCGAACGGATTAATGAAATATAAAATTGCAGCAACTACTAAAGCAATCGTTTTCCACGGTATATTCGAGTATGCTTTTGTTTTATAATCCTTAAGCATCTGAAGTGAAAGAGTCAATTGTCTTATTAGTTTTGAAAACTTATCGAAATTCAGCTTCGAGGCTTTCTTCCTGATTTGATTTTCATTATCTAAAACTTCACTGAGTTCGTCCGAAGAAACCTTTGTTGAGTCAGTTTTGATTTCATCAAAAATTTCACTTCCCGGAAAATTATTTTTTTTATCCATAATTACATTAAAAACAAAAATAGAGGAATTTAGGTATTAAGTCAATAACTAATTAAAAATAATTAATAATTCATTGCAAAAATAAAAAAGGCTACAAAAGACTTAATCACTTGTAGCCTTTTAATTGTTATCAGTGTAAACAGTGAAACACCCTGCCACGGTAGACTGCTGATTAAATGATTTTCATCATTTTATCAGCACCATTTTCTTAACAGATGTATAGCTCTTCTCCGCCACGGCGGATCCTTGACCCTCTACCTGTATTCTATAAAAATAAACTCCACTTGCATAATTATTTCCGTTGAATTCGATTGTATATCTGCCGGCTTGTTTTAGTTCGTTTATGAGTGTTTTTATTTCTCTCCCGAGTATATCGTAAATCACAAGTTTCACCCTGCCGTCTTTTGGCAATTCGTAATTTATTTTTGTTACAGGATTAAATGGATTGGGGTAATTCTGAGAAAGATTATAAGAAGTAGGTATTACACTTGTTACATTTTTTAGCGTTTCATTTTTTACCGTGTTGAGTTTTTGTATATCTTTATTTACGGATTTTATATGTTCGAATATTGTTTTCGGTTTTTTTATACTTACAACTTCCTTTAGTGTTTTGATTACCTTTAGTTCGGTTTTTGCGTAAGTGTTTCCTTCTTCGCTTTTTTTATTTAATATTTCAATATGATTTTTTGTCTTATTTTTGGATTCATTTAGAGAAGTTACTACGGATTTTGATATTGTTTTTCTTTGCTCTTTTGTGAATGCGTCTTTATCGTCATCGCTAAACATCAGATTGTCGATTTTTTCAAATAATACGTCAAAATCCATTTTTGATATCTCTTCCGAACTAAATTCTTCTATTGCAAATCGAGAATTTTCTAATCTGCGTTCTTGTAATTGT
>JBAZEQ010000184.1:0-5362 GCA_041653855.1 Ignavibacteria bacterium
ACCGCTAATAAAAGACTTGTCATAAATTTTTATGCTCTATTATGAGACTTGCATTTTAACATAAAGGAATGACAAAACGTATCGTGGGAATATTTCAGTTTTCGTATTCCATTTTTTATATTTTATATTAAATTAATATATTCTAATATTACACAATGTATTTAAGGATAGTAATATTATTTTCTTTTTTGTTTACCGCCCAAATAATTGCCCAACCAATTGTAAATTCAATTTATTTAGCGGGAAATGATTACTTTTCGAATAACGAGCTATATAGTGCTATGGTGAATAAAAAAGACAAGCAATTTAATAAAGAACAGTTTAATCTCGATTTGAAATCTATCCGTGAAAAATACAGGGATGCGGGATTTTTACTTGCAAAAATAACAAAATCAGAAATTTTGTACGATACGGACTCAGTAACTGTTGATTTGAATATCACAATAGAAGAAGGGAAAAGAGTTAACATTGGAAAAATAAATATTTCAGGGAATAAAATTTTATCCGTAAAAGAAATTTCAGATTTATTCGAAACAAAACCCGGTAAACCGCTCGACGGGAACACGCTTAATAACGACATCAAAGAATTACTGGATACTTATGAAAAAAAAGGAGTTCCATTTGCAAAGGCATATGTGGAAAATATTTCTTTATACTACGACGGGCAAACCCCTAAAACAAATATATCGATTTTAATCGCCGAAGATGCTAAAGTAAAAATTGACCGGGTAAGAATAAAAGGAAACGATGTAACCAATGACGATGTAATATTAAGAGAGCTGAAAATATCAGGCGATAAATACATAAAGAGAGAGTCTTTGCAAAATATGAAATTAAGACTCGAAAAATTAAACATATTCGAAAAAGTAGATAACCCTCAAATTTATACTTTAAAAAAAACAGGTGAAACGGGGCTGCTAATCAGGGTTGCGGAAGGGAATACAAATACATTCGACGGAGTAATCGGGTATGCACCTGCCGTAAGCGAAAAGGAAAGCGGTTATTTTACGGGTCTAATAAACTTATCTTTCAGAAACATATTCGGTACGGGAAGAAGAATAGATGCAAAATGGGAAAAGCCACTGAAATCGACACAGGAGCTGGAATTCAAATACGGTGAGCCTTATTTTGCAGGACTGCCGCTGAATCTAAATTTCGGATTTAATCAAAGAATACAGGATACATCTTACACGCAAAGAAAAATCGATTTTAAAGGTGATTTACTTTTTACGGACAAATTTACGGCAAGTTTTCTTGGAGGATACGACAGGGTGATTCCGACGGATGACTCGACGCTTACATTTATCACAAATGATTCAAGAACAATATATGCGGGTTTTGAATTAAGATATGATACGCGGGATAACGTTTACATTCCCGAAAGCGGAATTATATATAAACTATTTTATTCATACGGAGATAAGAAAATAAGCAACAGTAAGTCATCGATTTCCTTAAACGGGAATTATTCGATTAAAAAATATAAGATGGACCTTGATATATATTCATCATTTTTTAAAAGACAAACGTTGCTGTTAAAGTTTTTTGGAGGATACATAAGTTCGGATGAACTTGAAGATGCAGATTTTTTCCGTATCGGTGGAAATAAAAATATTCGGGGTTACCGTGAAGAGCAATTCCTTGCTTCGCAGATTGCATACAGTAATACCGAAATCAGGTATTCTATGTCGAGAAAGAGTTTTTTGTATGGATTTTTTGATTTCGGGTATTATTTCAGACCATCGGATGAAGTAAATTTAATTTCAAAACAGGAAGGATTTTTATACGGATACGGTCTCGGAATCCGTATAGAAACTGCAATAGGACTTGTTGGCGTGAACTATGCACTTGGAAAAGGAGACGGCTTTTCGGATGGGAAAATAAATTTCGGGTTGATAAATGAATTTTAAGAGCAGAATTCTGACTACTGCTTTTTTCTCTCTTTATTAAAATATTCAAATTTCGTATATTTGTAAATAGAAATAAAAGCAGTAACTTCAAAGTAAGGACAAATCAAAAAATTCCCGGTATTTATTTCCCGGTCTAAGTCCGGAAGAGTAAGAATTTTTTATTAAAAATATTTTAGTAAAAGAGGATAATTATATGAAAAATAGAATAAGCAAAGTATATGCAAACACAAAAGATTTTATAGGTATAACAATCGGGTGTATAATTTTTGCAATGTCTTATGCGTGGTTTTTGATTCCGTTTAAAGTCGCTCCCGGCGGTGTAGGCGGTATAGCTACAGTTTTGTTCCATCTATTCGGTTTCCCAGCAGGTATCTCAATGATTGTAATAAACATTCCCTTATTTGTGGTTGCGTGGTTTTTTCTCGGGAAGCAATTTGGTTTTCGTTCGTTTTATGGAATGATGGTGGGCTCATTTTTTGTAGATTTATTTTCGCCAGAAGTTTTATATAAAAATATTCCATTCTTTAAAGATCTAATAAATACTCAATACTGGGCTTTCACGGATAATATTTTACTGGCTTCGATTGCCGGTTCGGTTTTACTTGGAGTTGGGCTCGGAATTATTTTCAGATTCTACGGCTCTACAGGAGGAACGGATATTCCTGTTGCAGTTCTGAAGCAATATACGGGAATGTCAATTGGCACGGGTTACTGGGTAATAGAGACATTAATTATTTTTTCAATCGGCATTGCATTTAAGGATTTGAACCTGATAATCTGGGGATATCTGAATTTATTTATCACGACAAAAATTGTTGACCTGACTGCGGAGGGAGTTCCGTATGTAAAAGGTGCATACATAGTCTCTGACTGCGAAGATGCAATTAAGGCAAGAATACTAAAAGAACTCGACCGAGGCGTAACAATATTTCTTGCAAAGGGAGGATATTCAGGGAAAGAGCAGGATGTGCTTTTCTGTGCAGTGAACAGAAGACAGGTTACACAATTAAGAAGAATCGTTAAAGAAGAAGACTCGAGTGCATTTATGTTATTAATGGATGTTCACGATGTGCTTGGTGACGGATTTAAATCAAGAATGATAGACTTTCAGCAACCAAAAACCCCGGAAGGAAAGTAGCTTAATCATATTTTTTAATAGATAGAAACACAGAACTGCCCTAATATATGCGTAGCAATGGTAAATTTACATAGTATATAGTTAAAGATAAATTCATCAACAAAGACGGAATCAAATATTTTGATTATTAAAATTTCCTTCATTTTGCACAGATTTCAATAAAATATATTCTTAATTTTAGAAAAATTTAATTTTGTAATTATGGAAAAAGAAAAGTTTTTAATTAAAAATGAATTGGTTTCATCAGACGAAACCGTAGATATTATAAATCCATATTCATCCGAAGTAGTAAAACAGGTTTATAAGACCAAAGCAGAACATATAAATACTTCATTGGATTATTTAACAGGTGCATTTTTAAAATATAAAAAAACTCCTGTATACCTAAGAGCTGAATTACTCGACAAGATTACAAACAAAATAAAAGAAAGAAAAGAAGAGCTTGCAAAAATACTGACAGACGAAACAGGCAAGCCGATAAAACTTTCCCGTCTTGAAGTTGACAGGGCAATATTCACTTTTCAAACAGGTGCAGAAGAAGCAAGAAGAATAGACGGAGAAGTAATTCATCTTGACCAGCTAAAAGGTTCGGAAGGAAAATTCGGAATAGTCAGAAGGTTTCCAATCGGTATGATACTTGCAATAACTCCGTGGAACTTCCCCATAAATCTTGTAGCACATAAAATCTCGCCTGCTCTGGCATCAGGAAACGTAGTTTTACTAAAACCTGCTTCAGCATCTCTCTGCTGTGGATTGGAAGTCGGAAAAATTATTAAAGAGGCTTCGGAAGAAGTTGGTTTAGATTTCTGTCCTGTTAATGTAATCACATCTTCGGGCAGTGAAATAGAAAAATTCGTATCGGACAAAAGGATTAAAATGATAAGCTTCACCGGTAGTCCCGTGGTTGGATGGAATTTGAAGAAAAAGCTCTCTATGCAGAAAATTTCTCTTGAACTCGGTGGAAATGCAGGGTTAATAGTAGAGGAAGGAACAGATTTGAGAGTTGCTGCATCAAAAATTGCGATAGGAGCTTTTGCAAATGCGGGTCAGAGTTGCATTTCCGTGCAGAGAGTTTTTGTCCATAAAAATATTTATAAAGAATTCGAAAATTTGCTTCTCGAAGAAACAAAAAAAATAAAATTCGGAAATCCATTTGAAGAAGATACACTTGTAGGTCCTATGATAAACGAAGCAGAAGCAAAACGTGTAGAGCAATGGATAAAGGAATCCGACGGGAAAATCCTTATCGGTGGAAAGAGAAGTAAAGCTGTATTTGAACCGACTATAATTTCAGGTGCGGAAAAAAACTGTAACGTAAACAAAAAAGAAGTTTTCGCTCCTTTACTGACTTTGAATGAATTCGATGATTTTAAAAAAGCAGTTAAAGAAGTCGATGATTCGGACTTTGGATTGCAGGCAGGAGTGTTTACAAATAATATTCAAAATGCTCTTTATGCGTATGAAAATATTGAAGTCGGAGGTGTAGTGATAAATGACGTACCGACATACAGGATGGACTCGATGCCATACGGAGGTGCAAAACAATCGGGAACGGGAAAAGAAGGAATCAAGTATGCAATAGAAGAGATGACGGAAAGAAAGATATTAGTTTTATCTAAATAAAACTTGGTCATTTTAAAATTATTGAATCTATAAAAAGTGAAACGTCAAAAGTGAAATGTGAAACGAAAATCATTAGAAAAGTCTTTAATTATATATTAATCAATAATATTAATAAATCTATATGCTTGAATTAAATCATAAAAAGCTTGATGTTTGGAAAGTTAGCATTACACTTGTAAAAATGATTTATAATATTACTAATACTTTCCCAAAAAACGAAACTTATGGAATTTCAAATCAATTAAGAAGAGCAGCAATTTCAGTCGCATCAAATATTGCTGAGGGTGCTTCGAGAAAGTCAGCTGTGGATAGAAAAAGATTCTTTGAGATATCCAGGTCTTCTCTTGTTGAAATCGACACACAAATGGAAATATGTATCGAAATAGGTTATATTGATAAATCAAATTTGAAAGAAATAGATGAAATAATCAATAAAATGTTTGCGAAGCTTTCAAACTTGATTTCAAGTACAAAATAATTATTCTCGTTTTAATCCGTTTGACGTTTCTAGTTTGCAGTTTCACGTTAGACATTTCACTTTTTACGATTCACATTTGATGTTTCACGTTTCACTTATTCATTAAAAAAGAATAAATTATTATTTATATTAAAGAAAATAAACAAGTATGAATACAAATGATAAAATAGTAGTCTTCGGTGGTAATGGAATGCTTGGGAGTTCCGTTGTAAG
>JBAZEQ010000184.1:5372-5950 GCA_041653855.1 Ignavibacteria bacterium
TAAGGAGATTGCAGAAGCACGGATTTAATAATATTGCAACGGTTTCCAAAGGAGACAAGTGTAACTTATTGAATCTCGAAAGTGTTAATGAATTTTTTCAGTCTGAAAAGCCTGATTATGCATTTATGGTTGCGGGATTAGTTGGAGGTATACAGGCAAATAATACAAGACAAGCAGATTTTCTATATCAAAATGCAATGATGATTTTGAATGTTTTAGAATCTTTAAAAAATTATTCTCCAAAAACGAAATTACTCTTTACGGGTTCGACCTGCATATACCCGAAAGAAAATCCACAGCCAATAAACGAGAGCAGATTTATGAAAGGACCTCTCGAAGAAACAAACATAGGATATGCGGTTGCAAAAGGAATGGGAATAATGGGTTGTCAACTTTACAGACAGCAATATGGAATCAACGCCATCGCCGCTATGCCGACTAATATGTATGGACCGAACGATAACTATAACGTGGAAACCGGACATTTTATAGGGGCATTAGTAATCAAAATGCTGAATGCAAAGAAAAGCAGTGAGCCGCCTACATTCTGGGGAACGGGAAAACCAAGACGTGAAGCA
>JBAZEQ010000185.1:0-5940 GCA_041653855.1 Ignavibacteria bacterium
TTAGCCGAAATATCAAAATGGCTAAGTAGCAAAAATGGTTCTCGAATTTTTAGATTGTTTGGTTATGCAGGAACAGGAAAGACTACCCTCATAAGTGAGATTTCCAATCTCGTTAAGGGTCAGGTTGTTTACATGGCATTCACCGGAAAAGCCGCCCTTGTTATGCGAAAAAAGGGATGCTTTGATGCCAGCACAATCCATAGTGCAATCTATCGACCAATTGAAGACAAGAAAACGGGCAAAGTTGAATTCGTACTGAATTATGACTCTCCAGTATCTACTGCCGAGCTTGTAATCATTGATGAAGTTTCAATGGTGAATCAGGAAATAGGCGAAGACCTGTTGAGCTACGGGCGTAAGATCCTAGTTATTGGGGATCCTTTTCAGATACCCCCTGTTAAGGGTGAAGGATTCTTTACTTCAGATGCACCTGACATTATGCTCACCGAAATTCATCGACAGGCTAAAGATAATCCAATTATCAGATTGTCAATTGATATTCGAGAGGGACGAAATCTCAGACAGCAGAATTATGATGAATGCCGAGTATTCAACAGACATCAATTAGATAACCCCGCATTTGATAATATCCTATGTAGTGTAGATCAGGTGATTTGCGGTATGAATAAAACTAGAACCGCACTGAACAATAGAATTCGTCTTGCCAAAGGAATTGCAAACCCTGAAGATTTGACCGAGCCTAAAGAGGGCGACAAGCTAATATGCCTGAGGAATAATAGGAAGAAGGGTCTATTGAATGGTGGACTCTGGAAGGCAGAAGCGGTTCAATTAGCAGGAATAAGTGGTGAATATTATATCAATATGCAATCTCTCGATGAATTGGGAGATATGGATTTCCAAGCTAAAGTACCAAAAGAATTCTTTAGTGGTGAAGAGGATACTCTTGATTGGAGATACAGGAAAAATATTGACGAGTTTACATTTGGCGATGCGTTAACTGTGCATAAGAGTCAAGGTAGCCAATGGAACAATGTCCTAATAGTGGACGAAAGCAGGGTCTTCCGGGAGCATTCTGCAAGGCATCTATACACTGCGGTAACCCGTGCCGCTGAACGAGTCTACCTAGCACTGTGAGGATACAATGTACACCATAGAAGGATTTTACACAACTGGAGATTCATTTAACACTTATGATACATCAAGTGTGTTAGATGGTGTTTGGATTCTAGAAGTTGCCAAAGAAAATCTACGTAGAATCAAGGAACATACCAATCTACGCAGGGCTAGGGATAATTACATATCAATTGCAACTGACTGGAAAACTCACGTAGATTCCAAGAAAAATGAGCTTTGGTTCATTGAAGGTACTAGCTATGGTATGGGTAAGTGGGAAATGAATATCAAACTCCTAGAAAATGATGGATCAAATAAGGAATACCATTTACCATGGTGTGGTTATTTTGATCATTTGACATCTGCTAAAGTTGTTGGCATTCAACCAAATGTTAGCGATCTTGAGTTTTACGTTTAATTAGGAAAGCGAATAATGCCAACTCTACTACCCAAAGAAGATAAGCCATCAATAGAAGAACTTGAGCTATATTGCTATGTTAATAATATGATAACCCTATTATTAACAATCCTTTTGATATTAGTGTTAGGTTACATATTCAATAATTTATATTGCCTTTGGGGATTGCTTCTACTCATCAACCTGAAAGTTGTTAATCGTGACGAAAATTGAACAGAAGATTCGAGATCTAGCCGCACTTGAAGGTTGGACAATCAATGAAAAGACCATTACTCGAATTGCAAAAGCCAAGGAAAGATTCTTTGGGGAAGAGGAATGGCATAGATGTCCATGTTATCCTCCAGATGATACAATACACGGGTGCGGAACACATGCGTGTAGCCAAGACATCATGACTTCTGGAATTTGCCATTGCAGTCTATACATGAGGTGAGAAATGGAATATTCGGATAATGATGCTGCTAATTTAGCTGAAGCACTTAAAGCAATGGGTGAAGTTAAAATTTCATCTTCTGCATATAATCAAGCATTCTGGGATAAACTTGAAGGTGAATTTAGAAAATCAAATGAGAGATACGAAAGCGAATGTCGTGCAATGTGCATAGACCCTCTTTCAGGTAAGTCAACGATGACACATGAACAAATGAATAGAATGTTCAATTTCTGAGGTAATGCGATGGATGAAGTCAATAATTCCGAAAATCTATTTGACGATTTTGCACAAAATATAACATTTACTCCTGAGTTCTGGGAGCAAATCAATGAATCTATTCGAAAAGAAAATCAAGAATACGAGAAGCTCTGTAGATCATTAAAAATTGATCCAGTGTCTGGTAAATCTACCATGAGTTGGGAAGAGCGAAATAGACCATTTAACTGTTGAGGTAAAATTAATGTATAGGAAACTTAGAAGGATATGGTCGCATAATGATATGAACCACATCCCAGAATTCAGGAAATTGTTTCCTGAATTGAATAATGTTTCAAGTGAAGAAATGTGCGATAGGTGGGTTTCTTTAGGTATCGATTTCTATACTAATGAAGAAACTCCAGTGCCTTTCATATTGCGATTAACCCTTCCTTTTGCTGTTATTGTATTTCTATCAATGTTCTTATTTCTTCCGATTATGTTTATCTTTACGGGAAAATGGGGATATGGATATTCAGAACACAATAGAATATTCAATTGGTTTAATGCAATCTTCAAATAGATAATTTAAGTGTTGGGGTATAAAATGAAATCTTGGATAAATGACGTAAAGAATGAACTTGTAAGGGCTAGGGCTAAATTTCCTAAACCTGATTACCTTCTCTCAGCATTTTCTGAAGAATCAGGAGAACTGGTCAAATCAGTACTTGATCATATGTTTGAGAAGGCTACCAAAGATGAAGTATATGCTGAAGCCATTCAAGTAATTGCAATGGCTGTTAGGATTATTGAAGAAGGCGATCCGATTCATAAATTGACGCCTCTCATTCCGACGAAAGAAGAAACTCGAAAATCTGCATTTGACGAGTGGCTTTCTAACAATTATTTCTGTGCGGCCAATCTAAGAACCAATGTAAATCCTCGGATAGACTTGATGCTGAATTGTAAGGATTTCTGGTTTGATGAAGATGGATTAATTGTTCTAATTAACCGTCGATGGTTTCCTAATGGAATAAAAGAAAATTCAATACCTACTTCAGATGGATACTATTTTATACACAGCAAAGAGATTGGTACGATTCTAGCTGATTTCTTTCAATCGCAGATAGTGAAATACAATCTCCAAGAGGCTATAGATATTATCGAACATTTCAATGAATACTGTTCAGTATTCGCCAATATGAAATTGGAAGTAGATGGTTACAATTTTATCAGGGCTAGAAGAATCGACACTAGTACCAATACTCTGTAACATCATGAAACATAAATACCAAATATGCAAATCGAGAACCCATCGGAAATACCGTTTTTCAATTCGATTGAATTTCGAATATTCCATCATGAGTTTCGAGGAAACAATCCACCTGACAGCATATTAGTCGTTCTCAAGTGGGGTGATAAGGCGAGGGAAACTAGAGTCTATCGATTTAATAACACAATCATAGGCTTCAAAATACCCTATCCTACATCTGAATGGCTTTACAATCCACCTCATGAGATTCAGATTGGTGGATCTCAGTATTCTCTGGGCAACGATGGAGTGTATCGAAGATAGTTGACCAGTTGAACGTGACATAGTATCTTTCGACGGTAGGAGGTACACTATGGAGAGATTCATGCTTGTTCTTGGCGTATTGTTTCTACTCGTCGTATGGGGTTCTCTCATTTACGGGTGTGAAGAGTGTGAGGCAAAAGGTGGCATTTATGCAAAAACCCTTATGTGGACGTATAAGTGCATTGAACCCAACAAGTAAGTCACATGGATACTGACGCCCTACTAGATGTTGCTCGAAAGATGCGAGCATCTCGCCTAAAAGAACAATACACCCCGATTGTAGGCTCTAGAACGAGTGATCTTGTTCAGGCATCATCTAAGATGAGGAGCCAGAGGCAAGCCAATATGGAGCCTCCTAAGCCGCTCCCTGTCCAAAGATTCGCCCATATGCCAAAGGCTTTCGTTTGTAAAGACCTGTTCGGCATTGAAATCTCAGTGAAGCCTTCGTTGCATTCGCTTGAGCAATTTGTCCGTCGATACGGATATGTTGACCATTACTGCAACTGGAATTACGACGCGCCCAATTTCAGGTATATTGTTGAAGATAAAATGAGGGCAGTGTTCAACTCTGGGAAACAGAGAACTAATATGTCTTATATTGATCGCAACTCAGAATACGCAAACAACAAGCACATCATTGCATGGGGAACTGACACCATGAATTTCATCGTAGATACTCATGCCATGTATATCATCACTTCCGAGCTATGCGGAGAACTTCGTAGATATAACTAAAAAAGTGGATGAATCTCCACTTTTTTGCTAAATAGTCTTATGAAATGCGTTCACTGTGGCATCGAGCTATCTGACATGAAATACAGAAAACACTTAAAATATAGACATCTTAGTCTATTTGATTCGTTAGCTGAATTAACTAGACATGCAATAACAACTGTAGAAAAAATAGATGAGAGCACGCTCGATGACATAATACACGAATATGCGAATACTAGTGTTCCAACCTTAGTTATCTGCAAAAGATACAATTTTAACTTTAGAAAATACATAACTGATTTGGGGCTGAAACATAAGACCATTTCAGAATCAACGTCTAGCAAAGAATGCATCGATAAAAGATCTAAATCAATGCTAGAGAAATATGGAGTGGATAATGCTTCGAAGGCCGAAGAAGTTAAAGAGAAGAAGCGGGAAACTTCTATTAGAAACTACGGAGTGGATAACATATGGAAAACGCCAACATATCGAAGAGAATGGGAAAAGAAAGTATTTGCCAAATATGGGAAAGTATGTTTACGTGATCTATATGGTAACGAAAATAGTTTTGGGTGGAAGACTATTAGCGAAGAAGATAAAGCTATCAGAATCGACAAGTTACATGAATCCTACCTTAGATGGTATTATTCCTTAGGCGAAGACGAACGAGAAGCATTCATATTAAGTAAAATAGCAAAGAGTTTTACTTCTAAATTAGAAACTAGAATAGCTGCAATACTAAAAGCTAACAGTATCAAATACGAACCACAGGTATTCATATCAAGGCATTCATATGATTTCAAAATTAATGAAAACTTCATACTAGAGGTGAACGGAACCTATTGGCACTGCGACCCTCGATTTTATGAAGAAACTGATACTATTACGAGAGACGGGGATACGCATTTAGTTAGAGAGGTTTGGAATAAGGATGTTAGAAAGAAAATATTGGCAGAAAAGCATGGGTATCACTTATTCTATATATGGGAGTGTGATATGAATGATATGACTGATGACGAAATATTATCCTACATTCTAGATAAAATGCAAATACCTGACAGATAGTTTATTCACTCTCGGTTGACAGCCACGTAGCCGCATAGTATCTTCCACGATGGAGACATATAATGAAAAACTATAGATTCATTGGAAGTGGTAATCACATTATTATAGGGGGAGACATTCTTCCGACGAACCTATTGAAAGTTAATCAATACTGGCTCGCCGGAAAGTCACTTGCCAAGATCATTATAATCAATCAAGATATGATCTCATATAGAGATTGTTCTAGTGACGAAATATTTGAAAGAGATTCATTTGGATTTCAAAGTCGTTATTGCTTAATAGTCAACCCCTCAGAAATGGAGTATTATAGTCTCAAACTCAATATGAATTTAACGATTGAGGATTTCTAATTTCATGGTAGACCCAAACTGCCGGAAAGATTATAAACTGAGGTATTTGTGGCATCTAAGCTGTAGTCCTAGATTAGGGGCTGATGTTGTAACTATGGTTCCAAGTCACAGAGGA
>JBAZEQ010000186.1:0-5879 GCA_041653855.1 Ignavibacteria bacterium
AACAATATCGGTATCTTCATTCATAACAATTACGCCTGCAGTACCAATAGCAGAGCCGATAGCTTTAAGCGATGCATCATCCATTTTTACAGTAAGAGCTTCTTCCTTTGTAAGAGGAGGCATAGACGTTCCACCGGGAATAATCATTTTAATTTCTTTATTGTCTTTTACTCCACCGCAATAATCATTTATAATAGTCATCAGTGGTGTTCCCGTTACAAGTTCATAAACACCCGGTTTATTCACATCACCACTAACTCCAAAGAGTAATGTGCCGGGATGTTTTGGTTCACCGATTTTGGAAAACCATTCACCACCGTTTTTGATAATTTCAGGAATATTAGCAAGTGTTTCCACATTATTAATAGTAGTTGGATTACCCCATAAACCAATGGATGCAGGGAACGGAGGCTTCACTCTTGGGTATCCACGCTTGCCTTCGATTGAATTCATCAGTGCAGATTCTTCTCCGCAAATATATGCTCCTGCTCCTCTATGTATAATAATATCTGTAGAAAATTTTGCACCAAGAATATTTTTTCCAATGTAACCTTTTTTATATGCATCATCAATTGCTGTTTGAAGGATGTTAATCCATTTATAATATTCACCTCTTATGTAGACATAAGCAGTTTTAATGCCCATCGCATAACACGAGATAAGTATACCTTCGATAAACTGATGTGGATTCTTCTCGAAAATTTCCCGGTCTTTAAAACTTCCCGGTTCGGATTCATCTCCATTACAACATAAATACTTGGGTTTGTCTGTAACTTTCGGCATAAATGTCCATTTAAGCCCTGTTGGAAAACACGCACCGCCTCTACCTCTCAAGTTAGAAACCTTTACTTCGTTTATCACTTCATCGGGAGTCATTTTCTTCAACGCTTTTTTCAAAGCAGAATACCCGCCATTCGATTCGTAAACGTCGATTTTATGAAAATCTTTTATATTTTTTAATATTAATTTTTGCATATTACAAATTGTGTAATGAATCAATCAATTTATCCACTTTTTCTTTAGTCAGGTTTTCATAAAATTCTTTATTATTCACCTGCATCATCGGAGCAGTTGCACATGAGCCGAGACATTCGACCTCTTCAATAGAAAACGAGCCGTCTTTTGTTATTTCCTTATTTTTTATTCCAAGTTTATTCGAAACATATTCGAACAATTCATATCCACCTTTTAGCATACAGGAAACATTAGTGCAGATTTGAAGATGTATATTTCCTACGGGCTTACTATTAAACATCGTATAAAAAGTAACTACACCCAGAATATGCTCGTAAGGAACGTCCAATAAATCGCCGACATACTTCATCGAATCTTCAGAAATCCAGCCTTTTTTTTCCTGTACCATCCAAAGCACAGGTAATAGTGCCGACTTCGAATCGGGATAATTTTCTTTTATCACCTCAATTTTTTTAATTTCCGTTTCAGTAAATATAGACATTGAAAAAATTTAACATTAATAATTTTACATTGTTACTTGTCAGCTTCTCCCATAACCGGGTCAACACTTCCAATAATTACAACAACATCCGAAATCATGCAATTTTTCATCAGGAGAGGAAGAATCTGCAAATTACAAAAACTCGGCGAATGTATTTTTAATCTGAAAGGATTCCCCTTGCCATCGCTTTTAATATAAAATCCAAGTTCTCCTTTTGAAGATTCAACCGCAGAATAAGATTCACCAACAGGCGGATTTACTCCAAAATTAATTATCATAAAATCTTGAATAAGTTCTTCCATTTTCGTGTATACTCTCTCTTTTTTCGGAAGAACTTTTTTTGGATTATTTGCATTATATGCACCGGATGGCATTTTTTCAAGACACTGGTGCAGAATCCTAATGGATTGTATCATTTCTTCTATCCTTACATAATACCTTGCAAGACAATCGCTGTCATTATAAACGGGAACATCAAAATCAAGTTTATCATAAACAAGATATGGGTCATCTTTCCTTAAATCCCTGTTAACTCCGCCAGCCCTGAGTATTGGTCCTGTTATTCCATAGTCAATCAAATCTTCTTTTGATATATAACCTATACCCTCCGTCCTTACAATAAAAATTTTATTTCTTTCTATAATATCTCTCATTTCTTTAAGATATTTCGGAAACTCGTCTATAAACTTTTTTATCCCTGCAATCGCCTCATCCGTAATATCTTGTGCAACACCACCAATTCTTGTATATGAAGTAGTGAATCGAACACCCGTTAAAATATCATAGATATCAAGAATTTTTTCTCTTTCCCTCATAGCCCAGAGAAACGGAGTCAAAGCACCAATATCCATAACCATAGTACCGTATGCTATAAGGTGAGATTGTATTCTTCCGAGTTCAGAGCAAATTGTTCGAATATATTTTCCTCTTTCGGGAACTTCAAGATGAATTAATTTTTCAACTGCTATTGTATAAGCAACGTTATTTGCAATTGGCTGTAGGTAATCCAATCTATCTGTATGCGGAATAAACTCATGAAAAGAAGTTGCTTCAGCAAGCTTTTCATAACCTCTATGCAGGTATCCCAAATCAGGAACGACTTTTCTTATAGTTTCACCATCTAAACTTACCAAAAGTCTCAAGACACCGTGAGTAGCCGGGTGCTGGGGACCCATGTTAAGCACCATTTCGTTTTCAAGGGCATCGTCAAATGATACGCTTAAATCTTCGGATTCAAGAGCTTCTAAGATTTTAGTTTTCCTTATTTCGGGGTCGTCGTTCTGTAATTTTTCAAAAACTGTATTATGCATAAAAAAATGATTCTCTGAATATCTATATATCAAATATTATTTTTTTGGTAACTGTAATGACTCGGGAATACCGAGTAACGGAAAATCTTTTCTTAACGGATAATGTTCATACTCTTCCGGCATATAAATTCTTCGCAAGTCAGGATGTCCCTTAAATTTTATTCCCAGCATATCGTATGTCTCTCTTTCGAACCAGTTAGCCCCTTTCCAGATAGCCGTAAGGCTTGGCATTTCGGGATTTTTAGTATCGAGCGAAATTTTAATAAATATTCTATCCCTAAATTCTAAAGAATACAAACTGCAAACAACTTCAAACCTGTTTTCTTTTTTAAAATTATCCACACCCATAACGTCTAATAACATTTCAAAAGAAATATCCGGCTCTGATTTTAGAATCGAACAAATAATAATAATATTTTCGGGATTAGTAATTATTGCAGGTGTACCGTTTATATCCGAAAATTCGATTTCAAAATCAGTTAATCTGGATTTAATTAATTCTAATCGCTTTTGATTCATACATTATTTATTGAAAAGATTTTAAACCTTTTTAATCTTATAATCCCGATAAATCGGGATATCCGTTTCGTTTCGACTTTATAACCTTATTACTTTCAAATCTTTTTGCTTGCCGCTTTCTCACCTTTTTTTATTTTTTCCTGAATTTTGATTAATGCATTCAATAGATTTTCCGGTCTCGGCGGACAGCCAGCTACGTATAAATCGACAGGTAAAAACTGGTCTATTCCCTGTACAACGGAATATGTACGATACATACCACCGCTCGATGTGCAAGCACCCATTGCAATTACCCACTTAGGGTCAGGCATCTGGTCATAAATTTTTCTTACTACTTTTGACATTTTGTAAGTAACCGTTCCCGCTACTATCATTATATCGGATTGTCTTGGAGAGAATCTGAATACTTCACTCCCGAATCTTGCAATATCGAATCTCGCAGCAGCAGCAGCCATCATCTCGATAGCACAACATGAAATACCCATCGGCATTGGCCATAAAGAATTTGTCCTTGACCATTGAATCAATGCATCGATTTTGGAAGTAAAAAATCCGTCTTTATTCAATTTATTTTCTAATCCCATTTCATAACTTTCTTTTTAAATTCATATAATAACCCTAACACCAAAATAAATATAAATATTAAAGCTATTATAAAAGAATAAACCATTTCAGGTTTCTGAAAGTTCAAGAAAGATATAGCCCAGGGATATAAAAATACAACTTCAATATCGAACACTATAAAACTCACCGCAACCATATAATACTTAACCGAAAACCTCTCTCTCGCAGTGCCGACCGGTTCCATACCACTTTCGTAAGTGGATAATTTTTCTTTATTTGGATTTCCCGGACCAAAAAGAGTAGAAGACTTAATCATTACAATTGCCATAGCAATAGCAAAAGCAAGTATTAAAAATATTGGTATATAATTTTCTATCATAATAGATAAATATAATATTTTTTCAGTATAAAAGAAGTATATATGATTGGGCTATACTTTATGATACATTAATTCTATGACATCTTTATATTTTTCTTCGACAAATTTTCGCTTTATTTTCAAGGTAGGAGTCAACTCCCCTTCATCTATGGCAAAAGGTTTATTTAATAAAGTAAATCTTCTAATTTTTTCATGGGTTGCCAAATCTTTTTGTATTTCGTTTAAATCAGACTCTATTTTCTTTAGAATCTCCTGGTTCGTCAAAAGTTCGGATTCAACCGAAACATCAGCCCCGATTTTTTTTGCCACTAAACACAGTTCATTAAATTCCGGAACTATCAATGCCGTTACATACATACGGCTATCCCCTATAACAAGGACCTGGTCAATATAGGGTAATTGTAAAACTAAATCTTCTATATGTGCAGGAGCAATATATTTTCCACCAGATGATTTAAACAAAGATTTCTTTCTGTCTGTAATCATTAAATTTCCTAGTTCATTCCACATTCCTAAATCCCCGGTGTGCATCCATCCATCGACTATCGCCGTTTCTGTGTCTTCGGGATTGTTGTAATATCCCTTCATAACCAAATCACCTTTAACCAGAATTTCTCCATCTTCAGCAAGTTTCACCTCATTCCCGCTTAAGGGTCTACCAACCGAACCATAATACAAAAATTCCGGTAAATTAACACTTACCACAGGTGATGTTTCAGTCATTCCATAACCTTCAAGTGTCATAATCCCTATAGCATCAAAAAATTCTCCGATTGTCCTATTCAGTGCTCCGCCACCCGAAACAAAAAACCTCAATCTCCCACCGGTCTTTTCCCTGATTTTATTATATACAAGTTTATCCAAAAGTTTCCATCTTACCGAAGATTTATTTTTCCCGTTTGTCTTTGCATAATATAATGCAAACAAGAATAGTTTCTTCTTATATCCGTTTGGCATTTCGTCCCCGCTCTTCATTAATCGATTATACATTTTATCGAGTAACCTCGGGACTGTAATTACCATAGTAGGCTTTACTTCCTGCATTTGAATACCTATTGTATCTATGCTTTGTGCAAAATAAATTTTTGAACCCGAAAAAAATGCAAGGTAATATCCGGCAGTTCTCTCAAAAATATGAGAATACGGCAGATAAGAAAGAAAAACATCTTTTTCCGTGATAGGAAGAGTATTCATACAGGAAATTATATTCGAATATAAATTCTTTTGAGTCAGCATCACTCCTTTCGGAACGCCTGTAGTACCCGACGTATAAATAATCGTAACTAAATCCTCTTCATCCGCTTTTTTCAGGATTTCTTCAATTTTCACAATTAACTTCTTCCTGTTAAACTTTTGCTTTTCCTTCATAATATCCGAAAAAGATACAATCGAATTATCTAAGTATCTTATTTTCAGATCGTTGTAAGAAATAATATATTTCAGGTCGGGTAATTCACTCTGCACTTTCAGTACTTTTTCGAGTTGCAGTTTATTTGAAACAAAACAGGCAATACTTTTTGAATCATTTAAAATATATTTAATTGATTCGGGGCTAAGCGTTGTATAAATCGGTACATTAATAAATCCCGATAAAACGCATGCTAAATCCGTAATAATCCACTCTGTACGGTTTTCCGAAATTATTGCCAGC
>JBAZEQ010000187.1:0-5878 GCA_041653855.1 Ignavibacteria bacterium
TATACAAAAGGCGGTAAGACAGGTTTATTCGGCGGTGCAGGAGTAGGAAAAACGGTTATCATTCAGGAACTGATTCATAACATTGCAAAACACCACGGTGGTTATTCCGTGTTTGCAGGAGTTGGTGAAAGGACAAGAGAAGGAAATGACCTTTACCTCGAAATGACTGAATCCGGTGTAATAAAAAATACTGCTCTTGTATTTGGGCAGATGAACGAGCCTCCCGGAGCAAGGTTGAGAGTTGGTTTAACCGGTTTAACTATAGCAGAATATTTTCGCGATGAACTTGGCAAAGACGTTTTATTGTTTATAGATAACATTTTCAGATTTACTCAGGCTGGCTCTGAAGTATCTGCTCTGCTCGGTCGTATGCCTTCAGCAGTTGGATATCAGCCTACGCTTGCTACTGAAATGGGTGCTTTACAGGAAAGAATTACTTCAACGAAGAAAGGCTCTATAACATCCATTCAGGCGATTTATGTTCCTGCGGATGACTATACTGACCCGGCACCTGCAACGGCTTTTGCTCACCTCGATGCAACTACAGAGCTTTCAAGAAAAATTTCCGAGCTTGGCATTTATCCTGCAGTTGACCCGCTTACTTCAACATCGAGAATTCTCGATCCGTTAATAGTAGGTGATGAGCATTACAATACAGCTATGGAAGTGAAAAGAGTTCTTCAAAGCTATCAGGACTTACAGGATATTATAAATATTCTCGGTATAGACGAATTATCCGATGAAGATAAATTAGTTGTGGCAAGAGCAAGAAGAATTCAGAAATTCTTTTCTCAGCCTTTTGCTGTTGCTGAGCAGTTTACAAATATTCCGGGAAAATATGTAACACTCGAGGAGACTATAAAAGGATTTAAAATGATATTGAGCGGAGAATGTGACGATTTACCTGAAAATGCATTTTTATTGGTAGGAACAATCGAAGATGCTTTTGAAAAAGCAAAAAGAATTCAAAATCAATAATAATTTTGGATAATTTATTAGAACTTGAAATAGTAAGTCCGGTTAAAAGCGTATACAAGGGTATGGTTAAATCTGTAATTGCGCCGGGTGTGATGGGGGAATTCCAGGTTTTGTACAATCACGCCGCTATGGTCTCAGCTTTACAAATCGGGATAATGAAACTGGAAAATGAAAAAGGTGAAATAACTCCATATAGCACGAGCGGTGGAATACTCGAAGTTAAGGATAATAAAATATCAATTCTGGCAGATACAATAGAATCGAAAGATGAAATCGATATTGAGAGAGCAAAAAGTTCACTCGAGAGAGCTGAAAAGAGATTAGCTGAGTATGACCAAAATTTAGATAAGATGAGAGCTGAACTCTCTTTGATGAGAGCTAAGAATA
Source organism: Ignavibacteria bacterium (assembly GCA_041653855.1). Taxonomy (GTDB): domain Bacteria; phylum Bacteroidota; class Ignavibacteria; order Tepidaquicellales; family Tepidaquicellaceae; genus FEN-1279. Next base: position 1,366 of record JBAZEQ010000187.1, read on the forward strand.
GACTACGCCTAATGAGTAATGAGTAATGAAAAAAATAATTTTGTTCTTTTTTTAATACTTAATTTTTTGATATTTAATATTTATTAAGGACTTTAAATTTATTTAAAAAATTAGTAAATTTATTATTATCGTTTTTTTATAAAAAGTGTTTGGGGATGTAGCTCAATGGTAGAGCATCGCCCTTTTAAGGCGGTGGTTGAAGGTTCGAGCCCTTCCATCCTCACAAAAAAAGCCCTCCACATTGGAGGGCTTTTTTGTTTTCAAGCATATCGTACATCTTGTTTTAATTACTTTATTCTATTCCGATTTTCCAACCGGTGGTATATAGGCGTTAGTATTCTTTAAATATTATACTAATTGTTTTTTAAACCTAATAATTGTAAATTATTCCGATATTCCATACCGGAATCGCGAATAAATTTAAAAAATGGTGAAAAATAATAATATTGAATCTAATAAACAAATAATTATTTATAAAGCTGATGACGGTAAAACTGCTTTAGAAGTGAGATTAGAAGAAGATTCAATCTGGCTTAACCAGTATCAACTATCTGATTTGTTTTTAACAGATAGAACTTCGATTTTGCGTCATATTAAGAATATTTATCAAACAGGAGAATTATATCAAAAATCAACTTGTGCAAAATTTGCACAAGTTCAAAAAGAAGGAAATAGAATCTTGAAAAGAAATATTCTTTATTATAACCTCGATGTTATAATATCGGTGGGTTATAGGATTAATTCAAAACGGGGTACTCAATTCCGAATTTGGGCTACAAATGTTTTAAAACAACATCTTGTTCAGGGCTATACTTTAAATGAAAAAAGACTTAAGGAGGAATCGAAAAGAATTTTTGAACTCCAGAAAACAATAAATTTATTAAGTAAAACTGCTGAAACTCTTACTCTAACATCAGACGAAGCACAAGGAATAATAAAAATTATTTCCGATTACACTCACGCATTGGATATTCTTGACGGATATGATTATGACAATTTAAAAATATCTAATATTTCAGGTAGAGAGAAATATAAATTAAGTCTTTCGGATGCAATTTACCTTGTTGATTCACTCAGATTGAAATTTGGAACTTCTGAATTATTCGGAAAAATAAGAGGAACTTCATTTGAAAGTTCAATAAATACTATTTACCAATCGTTTAATAAGAAAAAATTATATCCAAGTATTGAAGAAAAAGCCGCTAATCTTTTATATTTCTTAATTAAAAATCATCCGTTTGTTGATGGGAATAAAAGAATAGCCGCTTCAATATTTATTTGGTATCTCGCAAAAAATAATCTGCTTTATAAACCGGATGGAACGAAACGAATTGCCGATAATGCACTTGTTGCATTGTGTCTGTTAATCGCCGAAAGCAAACCATCTGATAGAAAAATCATTGTGGAAGTTGTTGTAAATTTAATTAATAAAAAAAATTCTTGAAAGTGTCGGGGAGTCACACGTTTTTGTGGACTCCCGACACATTAGGGATTATTTGATTTTTTCTAAAACTATATTTCCACCCGAAGTTTTGCAGGAGATTAATTCTCCCCCGTTATTGATTTTTCCGTTAATTTTTGTTTTTGATTTATTAAATTTTCCTGTATATTCGAAGTCCAAACTAATTTCTCCGGCAGATGTTTTAAAATCTATATTTGCAGAGAAATTTTCCGGTAAATACAGCTTAACATTACCACCGGCAGTGCTTAAGTCTATTCCTTTATTTTCGCCGGTATATTTGACCGTTATATCACCGCCTGCAGTTTTTGCATCTATCGAACCCTTGGAACCGGATATATTAATATCACCTCCGGCAGTTTTAGCTTCTATTGAACCTTCTGAACCGGATATATTAATATCACCTCCGGCAGTTTTTAACTCGGAATTTCCTGTAATGTTATTCAGAACTATATCCCCGCCTGCTGTTTTCATTTCAACATTTCCGGTCAGGTTACCGAGACTTATATCGCCACCTGCGGTTTTAATATCGGTATTAAATTTTTCGGGAATGCTTACTTCAATTTTTAGGCTGATATTGGATAAGGTTTTTATGCCCTGAGATTTTTTTACGGTAACATAAATATCTCCGTTCTTTTCCTCAATATTAAATTCCATTTGCTCTTTTACGTTATTATTACCTGTTATCTTTATATAGGCTTCATCTTTGCTCCAGGTAGTAATGTTCACATTTCCGCAATCTGATTTTACGTTGAGTGTTTTTCCTTGCGAAGTGGGAAGACTTTGTTCTTTAATTATTTCGTCAGCTAATGCAGATTGAGCAGGAAAGTAGTACAATAGAAACAATAAATAAATTAGTTTTACCATAGTTTAACTCCTCTCATTTTAGTTTTTTTTTATATACGAAGAAAAGAAGAATTTGTTTTAAAAGTTGTAAAATATTTAAAAATTATTTTTACTCCGGTGAAACTAATTTGTAACCTATCCGTATAAAAAGTAGAATAGTGTGTTAATTCCTTTATCTTTTTTAAGTGAATTTGAAATTCGGAATTCCCCACGGGCAAAGAGAAGAGAAGAATAATTACCTCCCGGGGACGGGAGGTCGGGGGATTCCGATTTCATATATTTCCAACCGATAAAAAATAATATAATTTCTAATTATATTTAAGTTTCTTATTAATAATAGGCTTATTATTTTATAGATAAATATGAAAATACGCGGAAATAGTATATATAACTGTTTATTTATTTTGATTTTTATCTTTATTTCCGAATGCCTGCCTCAGGGAAAAATTATTGGCGTTGTAAGAGATAAAAATTATCAAACTCCTATAAAAGATGCTGTTGTATCTTTAATGCTTAATGATAATGGTTTTAAGTTATCAAGCCAAAACACGGATGGAACAGGCTTTTTTGCGTTTAACGATATTCCCTTCGGAAAATATCAAATTGAAGTTACATTTAAAGGATATTCGGGATATAAGATTAAGAATATTCTTCTAATAGATAGAAAAACTGATTTTATTTTTGACACGATTAAAATTTCGTCTAAACAAACCGGTAACGATGAAATAGTATTGAAGGATGAAAGCCCTGTCTCGCAGATTGAGGAAGAAAAATATATTTCTTTAGTAAATTCATCCACAGGAAAAATTATAGGTACTGTAAGGGATAAAAAAGATTTTACCCCGATAAAAGATGCGGCTGTTTTGTTATTTAGAAATGATGATAGCACAAAATTCGCAGGAACGGGAACGAACGGTACAGGCAATTTTGCATTTAATAACCTTGAATATGGAAAATATAAAATTGAGATTTCTTATATTGGATATTCTGTCTATAAATTAAAGAATATTCAAATTAGTGATGTCAATCCCACCATTAATATAGATTCTATAAAACTCTCTGCCAGTAATTTCAGTACTGATGAAATTGTAGTACAGGATGAAAAACCTTTAATGGAATTCAACGACGATAAGAAAGTTTTTAATATAGATAAAATTTTGACTTCACGTGGTGGAACTGCAATAGATGTCTTAAAAAAACTTCCAATGGTAGAAGTCGATGCACAGGATAATGTGAGTTTAAGGGGAAGCAAAAACTTGCTTATATTAATCGATAATAAACCGATGAAGTTTGCAAGCCTAAGGCAGCTGCCTTCTGATGCAATTAAAAATGTAGAAATAATTACGAATCCTTCCGCAAAATATGAAGCCGAAGGAGTTACGGGAATATTGAATATAGTATTAAAGAAAAACGAAAATACAGGTATTGGATATAATGGTTATTTGTATACAAGTTACAGGGAAAACCGGAGCTATAACGGCGGATTAGGTCTTAATATGAAAAAAAGAAAATGGAGTTTCTTTTTAAACGGGGGTATAGGTGAATATAGATATAAATCTAATAATTCTTCCGATGTTACTTACTATCAACCTCAGTCGTTTTATAATTCTCACTCAGATGGAAACGGAAATTCAAAGTATTATTATTCAGGATTTGGAATCGAATATGACCTTATAAAGAATCATAGTGTTGGATTCGATTCTTATTACAGTCTAAGCGATTTTAATAGTGCTAACAATTCTATAAGCAATAATTATAATGTATATCATACTTTAAGTTCTTTATATTCTAATAATTCATCGGGAAATGGAAACTTTGACAATATATATGCAAGTATGTACTATAATGGGAAATTTGGTAAAATTGGTAAGGAACTTAACTTTGACGCTTCATTTTCAAGAATGAATAATAAATATAATACGAGTCAAAATATACAATATTATGATTCATTATCCCATCCCATTAACAAGACTCCTTCTATTCAATTGAATCCCAGTGCAGATAAAAATATGAATTTTCGAATTCAGCTGGATTATACAAATCCTTTTAACGATAATACAAAATTTGAAACGGGATATAAAGGTACATTCAGAAGTAATGATAACGATTATGCTTTTGATACGTTAAATTATTCTCGTAACTCAATTGTAAGGAATGTGGATTTAACAAATCATTTTAAATTATCTGATAATATAAATGCTGTATATG
>JBAZEQ010000188.1:0-5850 GCA_041653855.1 Ignavibacteria bacterium
TAATGTATATTCTTTAATATTTTTTGTAAAACTATGGCAAACCGTTACAGTCGAATTTATAGATTTTTGAATAAACAAATTTGCAACAGGTTTCCCGACGATATTACTTCTGCCAATAACCACTACATTTTTTCCCTTAGTTTCAATATTGCATCTTTTAATAAGTTCAATTACCCCGAAAGGAGTACAGGAGATAAATCCTTTTACACCAATAAGTAACCTTCCGATATTTATCGGATGAAATCCATCTACATCCTTTTTGTAATTAATGGATTCGATAATTTTTTCTTCATTAAAATGTTTTGGTAACGGCAGCTGAACTAAAATCCCGTGAATTTTTTCGTCTTCGTTAAATTTTTTTATCAAATCGAGAACTTCATTCTCAGGAGTATTTTCTGAAAGAGTTTTCGTAATGGAATAGAAGCCCAATTCTTCACAGGCTTTACCTTTGCTTTTCACATAAGATACTGACGCAGGATTTTCACCGACAAGAATAAAGGCTAAGCCGGGTGTAATATTTTTTTTTTCTTTTAGTTTTATTACTTCCTTTTTTATCTCCTCTTTTATTTGTGAAGCAATTAATTTACCATCGATTATTTTATTTTCAGTCATTAAAAAATATTTTATATTTTTATCTTTCGATTGTCCCGAATTCATCCCTGATAAATGCATCCTCATATCCTGAGCTCTTTGCTTTTTGCATCATTTCTCTTGCGGATTCGATATCGTTATATTCCCCTATCAATATCCTGTAAACACCTTCAGGTGTAAGTTTATTATATACATCAACGTTCAATCTTCCTTTTGCCTCACTTGTAAAGTAATCGGCATTGTTTTTATTTACAAAGGCTCCAATTTGAACGCTCATAGGTCCTCTTTGCATTTTTGATGTTTTTTTATAGACCGTATCTGTTTTTTTAAAAACAACTTTACCGTATGTATCTTCTTCAGAGCAAGATTCTTCTCCACAGCACGAAGAAAAATACAAAGGCAATATAAACAAACCAAAAAGAATAAAAACAATATAGAATTTTTTTAACATTTCTTAACCCCTTTAATGAGAATTCATTATAAAATTTTCAAATTAATATTTAATGTTTTTTATGAATGCTTTATCATAGCCTTTTGACTTAACGTAATATAAATAATCCTCAGCTTTTTTTGTATCGGTAAAACTTCCGGCTGTTACTGCAAATATACTTCCGGTTTTTCTTACAACCACTTCTTCTCCTGTAATTTTTTCTCTCACAGTCGAGGCAAAATTATCAGCGTGATCTCTGCTGCTAAATGCTCCGAGTTGTATAACAAGCAATAATCTCACTTTTTCCATTTCTCGCTGTTCTTTAATAGTCGTATCAGTTATAATCATTACCGTATCTCTGACAACAATAATATCATCTTCATCATAAACATCAGAAGAGCAAGAATAGAACATTACAGTAAATATTGCTACAACCGGTAAAATAAAAAAAATGAATTTTTTAATCATTTGTATTATTAATTGAATTATCTAAGATTCTTTTCTAAGAATTTGATTTTTTCTTTAAATACTTTTATCTGGTTCGAAACTTTACTAAATCCATGCCCTTCATCCTCGAGTAGTATATAATTTACGGATTTTCCCATACTTTTCAATTTATTTACAATTTGTTCTGATTCTGCTTCTACAACTCTTGGGTCATGCTTTCCCTGAATAACAAATAAAGGACATTTAATATTATCAACATAATTTATAGGCGACCTTTCAAAAAGCAATTTCTTATCTCGTTCAAGATTTCCGACCAATCTGTCTGTTCCGTTTTTCCAATGTTCGGGTACGGATTTTAAGAATGTAAACAAATTCGATGGTCCGAAAATATCGACTGCACACTTCCAGATATCCGGGGCTTTCGTGATGCAGGTTAAGACCATAAAACCACCGAAACTTCCTCCTGCAATAGCAATTTTCTCACTATCAACATAACCAGTTTGTTTCAGAAAATCAACTCCGCATAAAATATCTTTAAATTCACCTCCGCCCCAATCCTTATATATTAGTTTCTGAAACTCTTTACCGTAACCCACACTTCCTCTGAAATTAGGAGCAAAAACTATAAACCCGGCATTTGCCATAACCTGGATATATTTATCGAAATTATGTAATACCTGCCATTCAGGTCCGCCGTGAGGCCAAACTATTGCCGGATTTTTCCCGTCTTTTTTCAAACCTTTCGGAATAAATAAAAGAGCGTGAATTTTCAGTCCGTCGAATGTATTATAAAAAACATCAACAGGTAGCGTAAACGATTCTCTCGTTACACCACCTACTACCGAAAAAGTTTTCTGGTTTATTTTGCCTGTATTAAAATCATAAATAAAAATATCGGATGGATTTAAGGGACTATCACAAATATAAAAAAATTTCTTTCCGTTTTTTGAGAACTTAAACGACGAATAATTACCCTTTGGTAATTTTAAATTCTTTACTTTTCCTGTCCCGAGGTTTTTGAGTTTTAAATTATTACTACCGTTTATATTAACAGTATAAATCAAACGGTCGAAGTTTTTCGAGTACTCAAAATTTGTAATATCCCAATTCTCCGTAATAAACCATTCGGATTTTTTTGACTTTATGTCATAGAACTTAATACCTTTAAAATTCCTTCCTTCATCGGAAAGATAATAAAACCCTGTATTATTTTTGTTAAATTCAGTATAAGCATTAAAAACATCTTCATCGGGATTATGTTGAGTAACATTTTCGCATATTCCCGTCTTTCTGTCTAACAATAAAATATCGAGACTGATATTTCCATAATGCCTTATAAATGTTATATATCTTTCGTTATTACTCCACGATTCTGCTTCAGCAGGATATTTATCTTCAAACGATTTTACTAATATATTTTCACCGGTTATTAAATCCTTTATATAAACATCAAAATTAAATTTCAGCCTTTTATTGGTTGAAAATAAAAACTTATCTCCCTTTTTATTATAAACGTGTAAATAACATTGTGAATTTTCAAAACCATCAGTTAAATATTCAATTTCACTCTCTTTAATTTTTAATCTGAAAATCCTATAATTCTCATCACCTTTAGTATCACTGATAAACAACAATTCATTTTTAACGGGATTGTGCAAAATGGATTTTATTGCATCTTCCCAAACAGAAATCTGTTCCGGGCATCCTGAGACTATCGGGACCCTCCATATTTGTGGTAATCCTGTAGTATTAGTAATGTAATATATACATTTCTCATCGGACGATATCGAAAAACCACCCAATGCTCTGATTGAAAAAAAATTTTCTACAGGTATTCTTTTTATTATTGAACCTTTGCTCACAAATTCTTTATTTAAACTATGACTATAAATGCGACTCTTAAAATAACAATATTATTACATATAACCAAAAGAATATAATTACTTTTCTAAAATAATGTTTTTTTTGATAATTTATTAGTCTTTTATATCTTCTTTTCTCAAATTATAACAACTTTATATTAAAAAAATTATTTATTATATTATATTGAATAATTGAATTATGAAAAAATTATCAAAAATATTAAGTAGTTTTAAATTCAAGATTGATGAATCTCGTATTAATGAAAAAATAAATTCAATCATCTCAAAAACACTCAGTAATGAGGAAAGAATTAATTATCTCAAACTTGCCGTCTCGATAATAGACCTTACCACGCTGGAAGGAAGCGATACAAAGGATAAAGTTGTAACTATGTGCAAAAAAGCAATTAAACCACTCGGTAAAATTGATTTTCCTTACTGTGCCGCTATTTGCATATACCCGAATTTAATTAAATATGCCAAGAAGACGGTAAAAGGCAGTAAGGTGAAAGTTGCATCGGTTGCGACTGCATTTCCATCAGGACAGTTTCCGCTGAAACTTAAACTCTTAGATGTAAAATACTGCATCGAAGAAGGTGCAAGGGAAATTGATATGGTAATATCACGCGGGGAATTTCTATCAGGAAATTATGATTATGTATTTGATGAGATTAAAAAAGTTAAAAAAGTCTGTACAAATACTAAAAAGAAAAAACCTGCTCATTTAAAAGTTATACTTGAAACGGGTGAACTCGGTTCACTTGAAAACGTATGGAAAGCGAGTTTCATAGCAATGTTAGCCGGAGCGGATTTCATAAAAACTTCAACCGGGAAAATACCCGTAGCCGCAACACTACCGGTTGTTTATGTAATGTGCGAAGCAATTAAATTCTTCTATCAAAAAACCGGAGTTAAAATAGGTATAAAAGCCGCAGGCGGAATAAGAACTGCAAAAGATGCAATCGAATATATATTACTCGTAAAAGAAATACTCGGAGAAGAATGGCTGACTCAGAAATTATTTAGAATCGGAGCATCATCATTGCTGAATGATTTATTGAAAGAATATAAAGAGTTAAATTCTAAATCCTAATTTCTAAAAACTAAACAAATACTAAATAATAAATCTAATAAAAATAATTACTCTTGGAATTTAGATATTAGAATTTGTTCAGGATTTTAAATTTCTGATTTATGATTTTAATAATGTATTCCCGATAAAGCATTAGGGAATGGCAAATTGCTGGATTTTATCATTCATAATTCAGCATTACGATAAAAAGTCTTCTAAATCATCTTCAGTTATCAGTATTGCACAACCTTTTGCTCCCTGATAGGGACCGACGATTCCTGCAATTTAAATCTTACATTATTGTAAATATAATAAATTTAGTTTGGGGAAATAATTCCAAATAGCAAATTGCAATTACAATATTGCTTATATAACATAAAAATATTATAATAATATTGCTATTATAACACAAAATAGTTATATTTAGTGAAAATTATGGTAAAAAGACATTTAACAAATAGAATTTGCGATAAATTATTCAAAGGTAAAGCAATTTTAATTTTCGGACCACGTCAAAGCGGAAAAACAACACTTGTAAAATCTATTTTAAAAGATATTACAAAAGATATTTTGTACATAAACGGAGATGAATTCAGCGATAGGGAAGCTTTATCAAAACCAAATGCTAATAAATTAAATTCAATAATAGGTAAAAATGAAATTGTTTTCATTGATGAAGCTCAAAAATTCACAGAAATAGGAAATGCTATAAAAATTATTGTTGATAAATTGAGTTCTATTCAGGTTATTGCTACAGGGTCATCATCTTTTGAACTTGCAAATAAGTTAAACGAACCTTTAACGGGCAGGAAATATGAATTTTCACTTCTACCTCTTTCATTTTCTGAAATGGTAAATTATTCAAGTCTCTTTGAGGAACAAAAAAATCTTGAATTAAGATTGCTTTATGGATATTATCCAGAAGTTGTTATGAAAAAAGGTGAAAGTTTGGATTTAATAAAAAGCATTACTAATAGCTATTTGTTTAAAGATATCTTCTCTCTTGAAGGAGTTCGAAATCACCTTTTACTTGAAAAACTTGTAAAAGCAATAGCCCTGCAGGTTGGTAGTGAAGTTTCTATAAATGAATTATCAAGACATTTAGGTGCAAATCATCAGACTGTAGAAAAATATTTAGCTATTCTTGAACAGGCTTATGTTATATTTAAACTTTCTTCATACAGTGGAAACCTAAGAAATGAGATAAGAAAAGGAAAGAAATATTATTTTTATGATAACGGTATACGAAATGCAATCATCGGAAATTTCAATCAACTTGAAATGAGAAATGATATTGGCGCCTTATGGGAAAATTACCTTGTAAGCGAAAGAATGAAATATTTAATATTTAGCGGAAAAGATTATAAAAAGTATTTTTGGAGAACTACACAGCAACAGGAAATTGATTATATTGAAGAAATTTCGGGAGAAATTTTTTGTTATGAATT
>JBAZEQ010000189.1:0-5789 GCA_041653855.1 Ignavibacteria bacterium
AAAAAAATCCAAATATAAAAGTTATAGCCGCAGATATGATAGGTTCGATTGCAAAACGATATAAAGAAAAAGGCACAATTGGAGAAGTTGCATCATACCTTGTTGAAGGAATCGGTTTGGATATTATTCCCGAAATTATGAGCTTTGATGTAATAGATGAAGTTATAGAAGTAAACGATAAAGATTCAATCGATGTCTGCCGGGAGCTTACACGAAGAGAAGGAATATTTTGCGGAGCTTCAACAGGAACTTATGCAAAGGTTGCACTCGATATAGCAAAGGACTTAGATGAAAACGGTGTAGTAGTATTCATCGTATGTGATACAGGCGAAAGATACTTAAGCAAATTTCACAATGAAGAATGGCTTAAGCAAAATAATGTTTTATAGAAATTATAAAATATTCATAATTTTATTTTTACTTTTCTCGTCTTCTTCATTTGCTCAGCGAAGAGACTTAATACCTGAAAAACCCGACCCGGATAATATAGATGTAAAAATTTTCAGAACAATTAATAACAGCCAGTGCGGATTTTTAAATAATGTAATTCCCATTACTGATAAATCAATTTTATTTACATCCACATTAACTCCGGCAATTTTATTCGGCGTATCGAGAGCAAATAATAATTATTACGATGAAAATTCTTCCGTGCTTTTAGCTCTTTCGGAAATGCTATCATCGGGTATTGTAATTGGGACAAAAAACATTGTAAAAAGAGAGAGACCATATAAAACACTTTCGAATGTTCACTATAATAAAAGTAAATTTCTTTTAGACAGGTATTCATTTCCTTCGGGACATTCGGCAATGTCATTTGCTATGGCTACTTCGCTGACTTTGAGATATCCCGATAAGCCAATTCTCATTTCGGGAGTATATTTATATTCAACCGTTATTTCTTTAGGAAGAATTTTTCTTGGAGTTCACTATCCATCGGATGTATTAGCGGGAATGCTGGTTGGGAGCGGAAGTGCGGTGATTATACATTCGTTAAGAAAGGAAATTATTGAAGTAAAAAATAATTTATTCAGAGAAAAAGGAAGAGAGGATGTGAATGAGAAATCAGTGTCAACACCATTAATTTTTTCTTCTTTTATCGCTACGGATATATTGAATTTTATTTTAAAAACAATTAATAATAAAACTTTAAATTCTTCTAATATTGGATTTGATTTGAACGGTTATAATAATAATGTAAAGATTAATTATAATTTTTAATCATACTCCCCTTTTATTACCCCAGAGTTTGATATGCAGGCGGTCTGTGAAATTGAATTTGTATTTTTTACATAATTCGACGGTTAATAATCTTTTTACATTTAATTCTTTTTCGGAAATTCCTTCGGGCATAAGGAATATATCCTGATTTTTTATTCCGATTTTCTCCTGAACGTCTTTAATTTCTTTTATATCTTCTTCCGAAGTAATAACGAATTTCCACTGGACATCGAACTTGCCTTTTTGATGATAGTCGTGATAGGATTTCAGAGCTTCGAAATTCAGGCGGTTTTTATTATGACCTTTTTCAAATTCTGTTTCGAAAGGAACCGAAGAATTCAATTTCGGGCTGATACTTACTAAATCAATGTAATCAGTGTAATCCGATATAAAAGTGCCGTTGGTTTCAAGTGTAATGAAAATATTCTGCGTTCCCACGCTAGAGCGTGGGAACGAGGAATCGGACAGATTTTTTATTTCTTTGCAAAGAATAGTTAATTCCCTACCCTGGATAGTCGGTTCTCCGCCTGTGACAACTATATCGCAGGGATGAAATTTTTTATATTCGGTAATAATATCTTCAATTTTTAATTCGCCAAGATTATCGGGATTTTCGAAATTCCAGCTGGTATAGGGTGTATCGCAGAGATTACTACCGGGGAATTTGCATCGCAAGTTGCATAAATTTGTGCGAATAAAAAAGGAAGGGTAACCTGTACGTTTACCCTCACCCTGAATCGAATAAAAAAGTTCTGAGATATTCATTTATATTATTTACTTGGGCTAAAGCCCGGTTTTTCTTTTCCGTTTTACCCCACCGTAAACGGTGGGGAAACTAAAAAGAATTATTCAATATATTATTCAAGCCAAATTTATTATTTCACTTTTGAAGTCAGTGGTCCGGCTAGACCTGAATACTTTGTAAGTTCTACTTTCACTGCACCAATAATAATATTAACTTTAACCATCACGGGCATTTTGATAGCGTCATCGGTAACCCAAACGACAATATCTTCTGCTTTAGAAGCCAAATCACCTTCTTTTACGTTAGGTTGAAGCATAATACATTTAAACTCGCCTGCGGACACATCGGCAGTTTCCCTACCAAGAAATTTCACAGGTAAAGATACGGTTGTGTTTTTGTGAAAATAAGGAATATAATATAAGTCACCTTCTTTAGAATTTGTAAAATCGAATGTCCTTGCAAAATAAAAAGCACTTATAATATCGTGAACATATTGCTGAATATTATATTCTTCATCGGGTTTCTTATCACCTTTCACAGTGGAAGAAATTTTAACTTTTAAATTTTCCTGGTCAAAATTTGCTTCATATATTTTACTGTAATTAGGTTCATTTATAGTTTGCTCAAATCTCCACGGAAAAATTCCTTCTGCATCTATATAACTTTTGAAATGTTCCGTAAATTTATAAACCCATTCGAAACTTGCATTCGAATTTATATTAGCAAAAACATCAAAGCACTTTCTGCCGTTAATCATCTGATATTCAGGTGCAATTTCAAGCACAGCAGTTCCAGCGGTAACAAAGCCGTAGTTTATTTCAAAAGTAAGCTTTTCGCCGATTGTAAACGCTTTTTGGTTAATTTTTCTAAATTCTTTTGTTGTCTTTATTGTATCATCCGCATATGTAAGCGATGATATTAAAAAAAAGCCGAGTAAAACTAACAATATTTTCTTTTTCATATTAGTTATATTTATTATTTAAACATTCATTTTTTACTTTTGTTTCATTTTTTTATCCGGATTAAGAAAAAACGTAAAACATACACATTATCCGGATGGATTCCCGATAAGAGCATGACCCAATGGGTACCCCGGGAATGACAAACTAAAGTATAGTAATTTACATAAATTTTTTTGTTTCCGAAATCACATTTTCTACCTTTATTTCGTCCATATCTCCGGACATATTTTCAGGTTTAAGGATTACTGCGTTATCGCTCAAAGGTTTCCAGCGAGTTTCGTTCATCGGAGCCTGATTTGGATAAAATCCTATTATATTCTTATTCAAGGCACCTGCTATATGTATTGGTCCTGTAGAATTTGAGACAAACAATTTAGAATTATCTATTAAAATCATCAACTCTTTTAGATTCAATTTACTGCATAAATTAATAAAATTATTTCTAAATTCCGGGTGAATTGAATTTGAAATTTCGTTGACTATATTTTCTTCTGCCTTAATTCCTGTCAATACGATTTTAGTATTTTTAAATTCTTCTAAAAACTTTTTGATATATAGTTTGAAATTCTCTATGGACCAGTCTCTTGCAGAGCCTTTGCTTCCCGGATGAACTATTATATATTTTTCCGATAAACTCAGATTATCCTTATTTATTTTTTTTTCAAGAATTTGTTTCTCGTCGCCTAAATAGCTAAAAAAGAAATTTCTGTTATATTTCACATCTTTAGAAATTATTTTCAATAAATCTATATTATATTCCGATTCGTGTTTGGTAGCATATTTGCGGTGTTCAAATGATTTTTTATTATATAAGAAAGAATACCACCTGTAACCCGTACCTATCCGGCATTTTATACCGGCAAGAAAAAACAATAATGCGAGTTCAAAACGAGGATATACATTTATAACAATATCGAATTTTTCTTTTCTTAGAAATTTAAGAAAAGAAAAAAAACCTTCATAATATTCCAAAGCAATTAATTTATCGAATGAAGGGTAATTAACAATTAAATCCTTCGCAAAGCTCTTAGTAAGAAAAGAAATTTCGGATTCTGGAAAGATTCTTCGGACTTCCGAAATTAATGGAAGTGTTAAAATAACATCTCCGAGTTTATCAGTTCGTGTTATTAAAATTTTCTTTTTATCGGGAAAGGTCATATTATCTTTCTTAGAGTTAACAGGGTATCTCTACAATTATTTCTTCTTCTGATTCTTTATCAATGATACACTGACAACTTAACCTGTGCTCATTTTCGATAAAACCCGCTTCGCATAGTATTTCTTTTTCTTTTTCTGATTTTTCTTTCAGTAAAGACATACCTCTTATAATAATTACCCTGCAGGAAGTGCAGGCACACAAGCCTCCGCAGTTATGCTCTATTACAATATCATTTTCAAACGCCAAATCGAGAAGACTTCTACCTTTAGATGCAATTACTATAAAATTCAAAGGTAAAAAAATAACCCTCGCCATTTTTTATTTATATGTAATTACTACTTGAGTAACATTTTTTTCCTTATCGATACCGAAAAGAAATCCTACTTCTTTTTCTCCTTTTTTAAATCCAAGCATCGCACCGTTTTCATTCTGAAAATATTCGTTACCTTCCATACTCTTATATCCGTTCTTTTCCATTTGTGATTTGTAAAAATCCAAAATACTCTTTAGATTATCCGTAGATTCAAAAGTAACAACCGTACCGTCGGAAGAGCCAAGATAACCATTGCATTTTGCGTTATTTGGTTGGGGTATCTCTTTCGGAAAATCCGATGGTATACCTTCGCTTAAACCAAGACCTGTTTGGTCATCAACTTTCTTTTCATCCGTATTCACATCACCAGCAGGTACATTATTTCCATCGGTTCTTGGTTGTTCGGTATTTTCATCCTTTTTTACGTCGGTTTTCTCATCTTTATTTCCGCAACTTTGAAGCATAAATAATGAGAAGAGAATAACAAGTAACAATAACTTTTTCATATAATTATATTTTGGTTTAAATAATATTCTATAAGTAGAAATGTCATTCCTGTTAAAAACAGGAATGACATATTATAGTATTCAAATATTAATTATTACACCTGACAGCCTCAAAAGTACCTGCTATCCAGCTTTTAGAGTCGTCTTTAAAACATATTGCAATTTTCCCTTTTACGGTTTCATCATTGATTTCTGTTATAACTAAAGCACAATTCCATGCAACAGTAACCTTTTTAATATTGTTATCCGCATAATAGTGATAATCCGTAGAAAAGCCATCAATATTTTTATTAAATCCATCTTTTACAAATTCACCTTCTTTAAAATCACCATTTGCTTTTGTCAAATGGACGGCGATATCATTTTCAATAAACCCGCAATTTTGTTTGGGTTTATTGGTACTAAAGTTTATCACGTTATCACCACTACCACGCCATTTTTCAAAGTTTACATATACAATATTTATCTGTTTGCCATTCAGCATACCTTTTAAAGGTGTATCGGGAATTTTACTTACGGATAACTCTTCCATCCATCTAAATTCACCTTTAGCAAAGTCTTGAGTTTTATTTACGTCATTTTTTCCGCACGATATAAGTAGAAAAGATAGAGTAATAAATAAATAATAATATATTTTCACGCTTATTTGTAAAATTTATTTAACGAATTTTACAAATCTATCATTTATTCTGCCCCAGTGCAAGTTATTAATAAAGTTATCAATATATTTTGCCCTTGCGGCACCATCCTTGTGATAATATGCATGTTCGAATACATCACAGGGAATTAGCGGTATTCCACCCCATATTGCACCGTAATGATGTTCATCAACCAGAATATTTAGTAACCTTCCGCTGTATAATTGGTCGAATACCAGAACACC
>JBAZEQ010000190.1:0-5761 GCA_041653855.1 Ignavibacteria bacterium
TTTTGTAGTTGAATTCAGACGTAGAGCCTTACCATTCGAAAATACAATCCCGGGTAGCGGTCTTCTTGTTTATAGAATAAATACTTTAGAAAATGGAAATGCAAACGGTCCACCCGATGAAGTATATGTCTATCGTCCCGGTGGTACTCTTACCGCTAACGGAACACCTGCATCAGCTCATCTTAATAATTTGGTTGGTAGAACTGCAATAAATAAAGCTACAAACCCATCACCGTTTTTAACCAACGGACAACAAGGGGGGCTGAATATATACAATGTTACTTCGGCGGATACATTAATTTCATTTACACTCGGTGCATTTACTGGAGTTAATGAAATTAACGGAATTGCATCAGAATATAAATTAAATCAGAATTATCCCAATCCATTTAACCCGAACACGAAAATTAGTTTTCATATTAAAGAATCGGGCTTTGTTACTCTGAAAATATATGATATTCTTGGGAAAGAAGTTACAACATTAGTTAATGAAAATCTTAAAACCGGGATTTATGAAATTAACTGGAATGCAGCAAATAATTCGTCAGGTGTGTATTTCTTTAAATTACAAACGAATAATTTTTCGGATATTAAGAAAATGTTAATGATAAAGTAACTAAAGTTAATTTATCGGAAATGCTTGTAAAATAAATTTTTATTGTATCGGGAGTCTCTCCAAAATAGGAAGACTCCTCGATACTATAAACTTTCTTTAATTTATTTTAATGTATCTACATATCCTCGGATATGATAATAATTTGATTGAATAGATATACTCACTACTGATTTCCTTCTCGAATATATTTCACGAAACAATAAAATACTATCTGATGCAAATTTTCCTAAATCATCTCCAAATGGATATAATGTAGGAAATATAATATCCCCTGTTTCGGGAATTATTGTACGTCCTTCAATCCAGTCGAATAGTCCGTCAGGATTCCAAATTTTTATTCCACCGGTATATCTATCTATTAGTAACATTTGACTTAATGTTAATTTATGTCCCGGAATATTCGACTGATAAGAATAATTATTGTTTTGAAGAAAAACATCAAGTTTGAAATTCGTATTTGAAATTTGGTAATAGGGTAACCTATATACATTCTTCATCTTCAATTCCCAGGCTCTTGGTGTTGCATCAGGAGTTTGATTGGAACATTTAATCGTTTTCAATATCATCATTTCATTTCCTGCTACGTCGTATTTCCCTTTTCCATATTTTTTTCCGCCATAGGTTTCATATGTAACTGCAACGCAGTAATTCTCCGGGACATTTATTTTTAAACCTATAAATCCGGCTAAAGGATTAATATAATATTCGGATGGAATTAATTCCCTGAAAAATCCATAAAAACAAGTGTCCGGTATAGCATCAATCCTTTTAAAAGATGTATCATATCCGTTTATTGGTCTTTCTGGTAAATAAATCCATGCAACAGCAGTTTTTTTATTAGGGTGAGTATTATCACATTGTACCCAAACTTGAAACGAAGGCAAGCCCGTTCTGATTTTATTGTCTAATACAAATTGTGGAATTAATCCGGTAGAATCATTCATAATAATTAAAAAAGATCTTTTATATAATGTATCGATGAAATAATGATTATCTGAATAATCCCACGCAGGAATGCTAAACACGTTGTTTTGTCCGGAAGAATTAAACGTTGTAACAGACTCATTGCATCCTATTAACGTAACCAAAAATAATACGAATATTACAAAAATTTTTCTTGCAAGCATAATATTTGTTTTTTAGTTTATGAAAAATTTTAAAACCCGTATTTTTATGGATTCATCCGGTTGTTTTATTTACAATAAGTTAATAAATAATTTTAATAAATGAAACAAATAATTTTTTCTGAAAGGAAACGCTATTTGTAAAAAGGATGTAATAAAATATTGCATCCCTTCTATATACCCGCTTTTGGAGATATTAGTCTATCACTTATTAATTCCAAATATTTAAATATTGACCTGTCTCCTCTATTTCGTTTTTCTTTTTAATCATTCCTTGCAATAAAATCAAGAAAAGCATCTGCACCGAAAGTATTAAATACTTTCTTAGATATATTGAATAAAAAACTTCTATTCGATAATGAATAAGTGAAATTCAATCGGCTTGCATCGTTGAAACCACTTCCTGTCAGGGTATCAAGAAGTGTTTCGGACGTGAAGAAGCTTCTGTGGTATAAAGGATGATTTCCACCCTTCCATTTATTCCCGCTTAATCTGAATTTAAGACTTTTTAAGTTCGGTACTTCAATTATTAGTATCCCTTTTGGCGACAGCAATTCTTTTATCTTCCGTAATTCATCCATCGGCAGAAGAAAATGTTCGAGTACATGCCATAATGTTATTAAGTTATACTTTTTATTTCCTTCGATAAGCTTCTCTACAGATTTATTGTAAACGGTTAAACCGAACTCATCTCTGGCAAAACTCAATGCCGTGTTAGAAATATCGATGCCTTCTCCCTTTATTCCTTCGTCTTTGCATGATTTTAAAAATAGCCCTGACCCGCATCCTATATCAAGTATATTTAAGTCCTTTTCACCTTTGGTAATCGCTTTAATTAATGCAGTACGCTGTTTATTGATTTCAAATATTTCTCTTAAGTGAGGAACACTTGAAGATTCATTGTAATCCTTACCCTTAAAATCAATTTGATAATAATCTTCATATATCACACTCTCATCTGGTGGATTAAGAAGGAAAACCAGGCTACAGGAACTACATTCAACGATTAAAAACTCTTTCTCTTTTATTCGTAATTTATATTCATTGCTTTTACAATTCGGGCATACCCTCATATAAATATATAAGTTGATGAATTATTAAATGCTTTTGTAAATTTATTGTTAAAACGTGTGTCTTGATACTTACTATTATTCTACTCTAACATAAAATCTATTTTAATAAAACTAATTTTATTGTCTCTGGAAAATTTCGCTGCTTAATTCTTTGAATTCATATGTTCCAGGCTGCAATTTCTCATTTATAGATGTAGCAATTTCTTTACCTAACATATTATAGATTTTAATAACGTAAATCTTATATCTTTTATCTAAAATCGCAATTTAAATTTAATCACAATTTATTTCAAGTGTATTTAAATTAATATTTATTGAGAAAAATATATAAGCTATTTTATACATAATATAAAACAATATTTTTTGAATTTTAAAAATTTAAAAATAGCCGATTATTTATACCATCTGCCTGATGAAAAAATTGCTCAATATCCTCTTGCTGAACGGGATTCATCAAAATTGCTAATATATAAAAAAAATAAAATTGAAGAATCAAGATTCAATCATATTGATAAGTATATTCCTTCCGACTCATTAATAATTTTTAATAATACAAAAGTTATTCCCGCCAGGTTATTCTTTTATAAAGATTCAGGTGCAAAAATAGAAATATTTTGCCTTGAACCTGTTTCGGATATCACAGATTATCAAATCGAATTTCATAAAAAAGGAAAATCACAATGGAAATGCTTTGTAGGAAATGCAAGTAAATGGAAAACCGGGAAAATTAATAGTAAATTTAAATTCGAGAATAATGATTGTGAAATTACTGCTGAAGTGATAGACAAAAATTTAGATGAATATTTTATTGAATTTAATTGGAATAATAATGATATTTCTTTCGGTGAAATTTTGGAGTTTTTGGGAAAAACTCCCTTACCCCCATATATCAAGAGGGATTCCGAACTTTCAGATAAAGATAAATACCAGACAGTTTATGCAAAAACCGATGGCTCGGTTGCCGCTCCTACCGCTGGTTTGCACTTCACGGAAAAAGTATTGGATAAACTGAAATTAAAGAACTGTAAATTTGATTTTCTTACTCTAAATGTTGGTGCAGGTACATTTAAACCCGTAAAATCGAAAACGTTAGATGGTCATAAAATGCACAACGAACTATTTTGCGTGTCGGATGATTTACTTAAAAATATTTTAAAAAATAAAGATAGAAAAATAGTTGCAGTCGGAACAACCACAGTAAGAACTTTGGAGAGCGTATACTGGTTTGGAGTTAAGTTAATGAAAAATAATACAAGCAATTTCTTTATCGAACAATGGTGCCCGTATGAAAACGAAGAAATTTCATTGGAAGATTCTTTTTCCGAAGTTTTAAATTGTATGGGCAAAAATAATTTAAACCATATTTATGGAAACACAGAACTTATGGTAATTCCCGGGTACAATTTTAAAATTGTTGACCTGCTCGTTACGAATTTTCATTTACCCGGCAGTACTCTGCTTTTACTAATTGCCGCATTTATTGGTGATGATTGGAAAAATATTTACGATTATGCTTTAAAAAATGATTTCAGATTTTTAAGTTATGGAGATTCTTCATTATTAATTAGAGAATAATAATGCTATTATATGAATAATAATATTTTAAAAAAATATTTCTGTGTCAATCTGTCTATTTTACCGACCCCGATTCATCATCTCGAAAATTTATCGAAAATGTTTAATGCAAATATTTTTTGTAAAAGAGATGATATGACCGGATTCGCTTTCGGAGGAAACAAAACCCGTAAACTGGAATTTCTTATATCCGATGCCTTAAAAAAAAATGCAGATACTTTAATCGGAATTGGTGGTGTACAATCAAATTTCTGTAGGATTGCATCTGCCGCAGGTGCTAAGTATGGTCTTGATGTTCATCTTGTTTTAGGCGGAAGTAAAAAACCTGAAAAAGCAACCGGAAATCTTTTGCTCGATAAGTTATTCGGTGCAAAAACTCATTTCATTGAATCTGATGATTGGAATGATTGGGAAAAATGTGCCAAAGAATTATATAACTCATTAACTAAAAAAGGGAAAAAAGTTTATTGGATGCCTATAGGCGGTTCCAGCTCGGTTGGAGCTATGGGTTATGTAAAAGCCTTTTATGAAATTGTAAATGATTGCAAACGAATGAAAATTGATTTTGATTATATCCTGCACGCTACGGCTTCTGCCGGAACCCAATCTGGTTTAATAGTTGGGGCGCAATTAAATAATTGGAATGGAAAAATTATCGGTTTTGGGGTATCAAAAAATAAGAAGCAATTACAAAAAGAAATAATTAAATTATCCGGTGAGGTTGCAAAATCACTTGGAGTTAAAATTTACGATAAAAATGTTATTGTTGATGATGACTTCTTAGGTGAAAAATATGGTGCACTTACAAATGAAGGTATAGAAGCGGTAAATATTTTTGCAAAGCAGGAGGGAATTATGCTCGATTATGTTTATTCCGGAAAAGCTGCATCGGGACTTATCGGGTATTTGAGAACTAAAAAGTTTAAAAAAAACGTAAATATTATATTTCTTCATACCGGGGGAAATATACACTTATTTAAATGAGGTATTAATTTGTCATTGCATTTATTTTTTAAAACAGTGTATTTTAATGTAAATTATTTTTTAGATGGATAGACCAACAGCGGAAGAATATCCGGAGTACTATAATCAATATATTAATCTGGTTAAGGATGGTGATATAATAAGTATTTTGGAAGAGCAGTCCTCGTATGTTCAAAAATTTATTGCATCCATTCCGGAAGAAAAAGGCAATAGCACTTATGGTTTTGGAAAATGGACAATTAAAGAAGTTTTCGGGCACTTATTAGACTCGGAAAGGATTTTAGCTTTTAGAGCATTAAGAATTGCAAGAAAGGATAAGCAACCATTATCGGGCTACGAACAGGATGATTATGTGAAAAATGCAAAGTATTACAGAAAAACTTTAAAAG
>JBAZEQ010000191.1:0-5759 GCA_041653855.1 Ignavibacteria bacterium
TAACTAATTTTCCTTTGACGTATTCAAAAATGGCGTTATCACCGGTTGCATCGGACACAACTAAGTGTAAAGTTGCATATATGTCTTTTCCCGGTACATTCAATCCGACAATGTCGTATTTTTCTTCGCTTATTTCCTTAACTACTTCATCTACGGTTTCGAAATTATCGAGTACATACTGTACCCATAAAGATATTGACAAGCCGGGTTTTGAGTTGTTTACTGGATATTCGGATTCATCTAACCATAATACACTTGCTACTAAACCTTTTTCGTTCATACCGTCTGAACTGCAAACCTCGTATGCAGAAGCGACAACGCTGCCATATTTTGATTTCCATTTTATTGTATTATCAGCAATCTCTCCGTTACGCTCCATACCAGCCGGAAAAATCCAGAGATTTGTCATTATGTCAAATGCCCAGTCCATCGAACGCGCAGTGATGATTGTATTATTTGGACCTACATATACAATTCTCGAACAAGATGTTGCATCACTAAAGTGTATAAATAGAAAAAGTAGGATTATAAAACTTGCACCAATTGTAAATTTTATTTGTTTCATATTAAATTATTTTTTTTCTACTCGTTTGGCTTTTCGATTACGCCCCGTTTATTAAAGTGGGTTCTGGTCTCCACTTAACTAAAATTATTAATTTAAATAAAACAATTGAAATACATTTATTTATAAATAGAATGACCCGCCAATTCGTAATGTATGGACTTCATTCGTGAAGTTAGGACTCCAGCTAATGTTCATTTTAAATTTATTTGGAATAAAAATTTTATTTAAACTTACATCACCTGTCCAATATGTTTTCCATTTTCCGTCAGTGTTTAGAACTGTAGGGTTTGGATTGATGAATGTGTATGTAGATTTATTAAATGAATAACTAGCATTAAATTGAAAGCCGACACCTGTGCTTGTTCTTTTATAACTTTCTGGAATTAAATCCGAATTTGGTTTGGTTATATGAATAATTCCAATTCCCGGAAATACCGCAAAGTTTTGTGAAAATACTAATCCCATAACACTTCCGGCTGATATTGACCAACAGCTTGTTCCAAGTCCATCCTCAAATTTTCCGGTTGGAATAGAAACATCGATAAATGGTGCAATTGCGATCAGGGTTGTACTAATATTTCTTTTAATCGCAGTGAAATATCTTATGCGGATATCATTTAAGCCGGTTTTCGCAGTATTTTTATTATGTAAAAAGGGTATCTCAAGCAATAAAAGATTATCGGAATTAATTGCATACGAAATATTTGCTCTTATTCCATAAATATCGTTATCTTTTCCTGCTGAATATTCCGTATTAAGATTCACTTCGGTATACAAATTTGTGGGTTTTGATGGATCAATTTCTTTCTTTTCTTGAGATTTAGCATTGATAAAGATAGTGATGAATAATATCACAAAGATCATAAAATGAGATTTCATAGTCAGTATTTGAGTAATGTTTAATTTATAAAATCATTTTTATTATCAAACTAAAATATAAAACATTAAGGTAATATTCAATTTAAAAACAGTCTAATAATAATTGAATTCAAATTATTTACTCATTAAAAAATAATTATTTAATCTTAATATTTTATTTACCATTATAATAAGTCGCGTTTTATTTTTTGAATACAATCAACTATATTATTTATCCTTTTTCCACTGCAATTTTATTTTGAATAAAGTATTTTAAGTTTTTGAAAATAAATAGTGAAAACACAGGTCGAGAAATGGAAGAAACTACTAATACTACTCCCACTAATTTCATCCGAGAGATTATAGAGGATGATATAAAAACCGGAAAGCATACAAAGATTCATACACGCTTTCCGCCGGAACCGAACGGATACTTGCACATCGGACACGCAAAGGCTATTTGTCTTAGCTTCGGTATTGCTCGCGATTATAACGGTCTATGCAATCTTAGGTTCGATGATACTAATCCCGTAAAAGAAGATGTTGAGTATGTCGATTCTATTAAAGAAGATGTTCACTGGCTTGGATTTGACTGGGATGATAGGATGTATTATGCTTCCGATTATTTTGAACGTATGTATGAATTTGCAGTGCAGTTGATAAAAAATGGAAAAGCATATATCGATTCTTCTTCGGCAGAAGAAATTAAAAATACAAAAGGAACGTTGACCGAACCCGGAATCGATTCTCCCCATCGCAATCGCCCGGTTGAAGAGAGTTTAAAGCTTTTTGAAGAAATGAAAGAAGGGAAATTTGAAGAAGGTGAGTACGTCCTACGTGCAGAAATCGATATGGCTTCGCCTAATATGCATATGCGTGACCCTTTGGTTTACAGAATTAAAAAAGCAACTCATCATAATACTGGCGATAAGTGGTGCATTTATCCGATGTATGATTTTGCTCACCCGCTTTCTGACTGGCTCGAAGGTATTACTCATTCACTCTGTACTCTTGAATTTGAGATTCATCGCCCGTTGTATGATTGGTTTTTACAAGCTCTTAATCTTGAAAATCTTCCTCGACAAATTGAATTTGCACGATTGAATCTTAGCTATACGATTATGAGTAAGCGTAAGCTTCTTGAACTTGTTAAGGAAGGATATGTATCGGGTTGGGATGACCCGCGTATGCCTACTATATGCGGACTACGAAGAAGGGGATACACACCCGAATCTATCCGCAATTTTGCCGACAAAATCGGTGTGGCAAAGCGTGATGCAACAACTGATGTTGCCTTACTCGAGCATAGCATTCGGGAAGATTTAAATAAACGCGCTCCGCGTGTAATGGCAGTGCTTCATCCGTTAAAAGTTGTAATCACTAATTATCCTGACGGAAAATCCGAAGAACTTGAAACAATAAGTAATCCGGAAGATGAATCTATGGGCTCGAGAAAGATTCCTTTCTCAAAAGAAATTTATATCGAGAAAGATGACTTTCAGGAAATCCCGCATAAAAAATTCCATCGTTTATTTCCCGGAAATGAAGTCCGCCTGAAATCCGCATACATCATAAAATGCAATGAAGTCACAAAAAATGATAATGGTGAAGTGGTTGAATTGCATTGTACGTACGACCCCGAAACAAAAAGCGGCTCGGGAAGCACTCGAAGCGTTAAAGGTACAATTCACTGGGTATCCGCCAAACACGCAGTAAAAGCAGAAGTGAGATTGTATGATAGATTGTTTTTGTCCGAAAATCCATCTTCAGATGAAGAAATGGATTTCAAAGAATTATTAAATCCACATTCATTGGAAATTCTTGAAAATTGTTTAATCGAACCCGAACTCGCCAAAGCTAAACCCGGGGCTCAATTCCAGTTTATTCGTACAGGATATTTTTGTGTTGACCCGTTATCTACCAATGAGAAGCTGTATTCAATCGTACTGTAGGATTAAGGGATTCCTGGGCTAAGATAGAGAAGAAGGGAAAATAAAACTTTCGTATTGTTTTCGTGTATTTACTTAATCAAAAAACCCCGACGAGTCGGGGTTTTAAATTTATATAAAAAGATTTTATCTTATACGTTTTTTATGTCTATTTTTACGCAATCTTTTTTTCCTTTTGTGTGTGGACATTTTTGCCCGTTTTCTTTTTTTACCACAAGGCATTAATTAGATTTCTCCTTTCAGGTTATTTTTTTTGTTAAACTCTCTTGAACTATTTTTTTAAATTCCTTAGAAACTTTAAATTTAGGAACGAATCTTTTCTTTAATTCTATTGTCTCTCCGGTTTTTGGATTTCTTGCTTTTCTTGGTTCACGGATTAAATTTTTAAATGTACCGAAACCTCGAATTTCAATCGAATCGTTTTCACTCATACATTCGATTATTGTACTTATAAATCCTTCTATAACAATTTCTGTTTCTTTTTTGCTTATTCCTGTCGCTTCCGATATTTTTGCTGCAATTTGAGCTCTTGTCATAATATTTATCTTTCGAATTTATATTGCAAAATTGGTTTATTCAAATAATCTTCTTCAATCTCTTTCTTTAAACCTAAAATTCCAATATGACTTAAATTTTCAACAAATAATTCCAATAAATTATATCTTTCCTTTTCACGAACTATTATAGGCTCATCTTTTATATTTGCATATTTACAGGCTATATTAATAGCATCTTCGTATGTTCCTAATGTGTCTACCAATTTTAGTTTTAGCGATTGCCTTCCTGTGAAAACTCTTCCGTTTGCTATTGCTTTCAAAGAATCCATATCAATTTTTCTTTCCTTAGAAACAACCTCTAAAAACTGCTGGTAATCATCATCTATTATATCCTGAAAATAAGCCAAATCGTCGGGGCTTGCATCTCGCATTGGATTTCCCGCATCCTTCAACTTTCCGCTTTTAATTGTATTTTCTTTAATACCAAGTTTAACCGTAAGCTCTTTTACTGTATAGTATTGTGCAATTACACCAATACTGCCTACTACAGAACCCGGATTGGAAACTATGTATGTTCCTCCGCAAGCCGCCATATAACCTCCGCTTGCTCCTACAGAGCTGATAGATACTATAACCGGTTTGCCGCCTTCATCACGTGTCTTTCTTATTGCTTCATACATTTCCTGTGATGCCGCTACTCCACCTCCCGGTGTGTTTATTCTTAAAACTATTGCCTTAATCGACTTATCTTCCCGGTATTTCTTAAATTGCCTTACTATCGGCTCCGAACTCATTATAGTATAATTTAAATCAACAACTGCAATCTTTTCGCTTCCTCTGCCTGTAATTTCATATTGAAATCTCTTTTCACTCGTAGAAGAAATTGTTTTAGCAAAGAATATGAAAGATACACCAACAAAAATTCCTACAAGTAGCATCAGGGAAATAAATATTCCCCAAAACCATTTCCAACCCGATGTTTTTTTGTTCGATGTAGTTTGCATTTTATTACTTTTTATTTTGTAATTCTTGTTTTTTCTTTAATGCATCCTGGGCTTTTTCCGGCATACCTAAAGCGTCATAAGCATTATAAAGAATTTCAAAAGTATTTGTCAATATTGTGTTATCTTTTGAAGAAGTAGATAAAGGCTCCAGCACTTTTATTGCTTCATTCAAACTCGGTTTAAAATCACCTTTGTTCTCGGAAGCTATTTTTGTTGCAATTTGATAATGGGAAAATCCAATGTTAAACAGTGAATTTTCAAAATAAGTGTTATCTTTCGGTAAATATGGGATTTCAGTTGCTTTTGTAAATATCTCTATTGCTTTTTCCCACTGGTCTACTTCCCTTACTTTCATCCCTGACATATACAATATCTTGGCTATCATAATTGCGTCTGCTTTGCTTTTCGATTTGTCGAGTATACCTGTGTATATTAATAATGCACTATCAGGTTTATTGAGGTATGTATAACAGTCACCCATTATTTGAAAAGCCGAAATACTATCAGGAGTAATACAGGTCGCTCCTTTAAAATAGTGTAATGCATTACGAAAATTTCTATCGGCATTTATCGAATCTTTACTTCCAAGACTTTTTGTACCTGCGTTGAAAGCACTTATTCCTGCATTATATTTATCAATCCAATAATTTCTTATATAATCGGCATATTTATTTGAAATTGATAGAGCTGTTTTAAATGAAACTTTTGCTTCTTCAAATTTTCCTAATTCTATCTGTGAATATCCAAGCATAAACCAGCCTTCATCATTGCTTTTATCAATTTCTAAACCTTTCTTTAATTCCTGTTCTGCCTTTACATAATCTCTTTGCTGATATGCTAATTTACCGGTAGTAAGTTCTGCGGAAGTGCATCCGAAAAAGTATAT
>JBAZEQ010000192.1:0-3283 GCA_041653855.1 Ignavibacteria bacterium
TGCCGGGCGGTGTAGATGAAGTGAGCATCTGTGAAATAACCGGTTTACTTGCAGGTGATAATTGTCCATCGATAAGGGAACTCGGAATTAAAAAACGAGGCTTAAGAAAATGCCCGGGTAATCACGCAATGCCAAAAGATTCTTTGGGAGTCGGAACGTTTTCCGCTCCAAGCACGGTGGAAGAACAGTAGCAAACATATATCAAATAACAATAAATATAAAATCGTAAAAAAATAAATATGGAAAGAACACTTTGTATCGTAAAACCGGACGCTGTGAAGAAAAAAGTACAGGGTCATATTATTCAAAAAATCCTCGATGCGGGATTTCAGATTCTCGGAATGAAAATGCGTCACCTTACAGAAGCACAGGCAAAAGCATTTTATGCCGTACATAAGGAAAGACCTTTTTATAAAGACCTTGTCGAATTTATGACTTCAGGTCCCGTAATCACAATCGCTCTCCAAAAAGAAAACGCAATTACGGATTACAGAAAATTAATTGGGGCAACCGACCCGGCTAAAGCAGACGAAGGAACGGTAAGAAAATTATTTGCAACTAACGTTCAGGAAAATGCAGTCCACGGCTCTGATTCTGTGGAAAACGGAAAAATAGAAGTTGCATTCTTCTTCTCCGAAGCAGAATTGGTAGGGTGATATAGATTAAATATTTTTAGTCTTTTATACCTTATGGCAAATAAAAGACTAAATTATTTATTTATTAGCTAATTTATTTTAATATAGGAGATATAGTATATATTATATCTCAGAAAAAAACAACTACGAAGTAACAATTTTAACATTACTTAAAAACTCTTTCGTTCCATCAATATCTAAGTAATTATTTATCCAAACTTTCTTTTTTAATTCAATTGGTAAAAGGTTTTCCCATTTCTCCAGATTACTTAAGTAATCTGGATTTTTTTTCACAAATTCACCAAAATATTCATTAATATTTTCAATAATATTTATAAAATTTCCGATAATCTTTTGTAATTCATTTGCATTATTTCCAAATATAATACAACTTTTATATTCTATTAAACTTGTTTTAATATCCATAATTGCAGAAAGAAGTTGTATAGTAGAGTTTATTTTTGAACTAGTAAAAGTATAAAAATGACATTTGTTTTCTAAAAAAGCAACCGGTCTTTCAAATTCGCAATTCTGTATTTTAAATAACGAAAAAAATCTTCTTAAATCTATCAACGCTTTATTTGATTTTTCATCAAGATAATTATATTCATTTCTTGAGAATAAAATTGACAACATCTTCTTTCTAATTAATTCTTGAATATTGGGTAATGAAGAATAATAGACTGGTTCTCTACCTTCAGGTGCTGGTACGACTAATACTTTTTTTAATCTGAAATCAATTTCTTTTATTTTCCAAATTTGAGCAGATAAATAGAAATTTTCACCTATCATAAATTCGGTGACATCCTGCAATTCACCTATGAATTTTTCTTTATAATATACACGAAAAGATTTTTCTGTTTCAAAAACTGCATAAAAATCACCCTTAGTAAAAAATCTTTCGGATTTAAGACCTAAAATTAATTCTGTTCCTACTTTTTCTATATAATTTTCAATTATCAAATAATCAACAAGAATATCAATATCTGTTAAATCAATTGATTTAAATGCAAAATTATTAGATAATCTTTTGACTAAAACTGCCTTAGTAATACCATTCGTTTCTTTCAAAATGGATAACGTTTGATGTAAAACTAAATCTATAGGATACTTGATATGTTCTAATGGTTCAATACTCGATTCTTTATATAATTCTATACAAGCAATCGCTTGAAGTAGCATCCATTCATTCGTCGCATAAAGAAAAAGATGTGATTTCAAATCTTCTCGTCTCCCACTTCTCCCAAATCTTTGAGCTAATGAAGAAACCGAATAAGTCGAATTTACCTGACAAATCAAATCTACTGAACCAATATCAATACCTAATTCAAGAGTATTTGTACAAACAATAGAAAAAAATTTATTGTAATTTTCTTTTGCATATTTTTCAGCAAATAATCTGAGTTCTTTACTCACCGATGAATGATGTGCAAAGTAATTAAGATGACCTTTTTCACTTGCAGATATTCTTTTTAACTTGATTGCGATTTCTTCTACTTTTGCTCTACTATTTGGGAATACCAATGATTTTTTCTTACATATTTCTGTATATAAATCAGTTATTAATTCAATCGGAATATCAAAGTTTTTTGAAAAAAAATATTTAAATTTTACATCTACCTCTTTTTGAGATTTATCAAGTAAAACTTTTGTATTTGTGTAATCACCGATAAAATTTTTGACATTATCATATTCACCTAAAGTAGCTGATAGTCCAAAAAATCTTATTTTTCTGCCAATTTTTTCTTGCAAACGATAAATTAAGGATCTTAACTGTACACCCCTTTTAGAATTTAGAAAACTATGAATTTCATCAACTACAATAAATTCAGTATCTGAAAACAACTTTAATAATAAATGAGGTTTGTTAACGAATAAAGATTCAAGAGATTCAGGTGTAATTAATAATAAGCCTTCCGGATTTACGATTAATTTTTTTTTTTGAGATATGCTGGCTTCACCATGCCATTTCGTAACTTTAATATCAAGATATTTACACAATCTATCTAATCTCTCAAATTGATCATTTATAAGTGCAATTAATGGAGAGAGATATATAACTTTCACACCATTTTTTTTTCTCTCTAACTTTGATAGTATAGGAAGGAATACTGCTTCAGTTTTTCCAGATGCCGTCTTTGAACACAAAATGTAATTAAAATCTGTTTTTACGATATGATCAATAGCGGCTGCCTGAATTTTTGTTAACTGTTGCCATCCTAAATCATAGATGATTTTTTTAATTGGTAAGGGTAATAAATCAAATGAACTCATATTATTTCTATGTCAGATGTTAAGTTATTATCATAGGTACTTTTTTTAACCTCTATTTTCTCAAAAAGAGACTTTTTGTCGAGTGTAGGATTTTGCTTTAATATATTTAATATATCTAAGAATTCTTTAATTACTTCTCTTGGAGTAAGAAAATCTCCCGCTCCCGGCTTATTAAAAAGTTCTTCCATAAATTGTTTGATTTCTTTTTCACTTATTTTTATACTTATGGAATAATTAAAATCAAAAACAGTTTTAATATTTTTTAACAAAACAAACAATTCACTATGAGTTAGCGGAAGCATTCTTATTACCGGTTGAGAAAAATCCCTTATTTCTTGTGTCTCGAATTTATTCAATATTAATCTTGATTTAAG
>JBAZEQ010000192.1:3293-3724 GCA_041653855.1 Ignavibacteria bacterium
GTAACTAAATAATCCTCTAGTTTCATTCGAAAGAAATTCATTTGTACCAGCTATATTTATGAAAATATTATTACCTCTGTTCTGATAACAATCATTATACATACTTAGTATTTTTTCATAGTTTTTTTCCCTCATAAGAGAATTTGTAATTTTATACAAATTAATTGCTTCATCTATATTTATTACAAATCCCTTATATCCAATCTGTTTAAAAAATTTACTAAAATTTTTCAACATATCATAATAATTTGAATCATTGATTATTTCTCTTACACCTAAACTTAATCTTGCTTCTGTTTTTGTAGTATATTCCCCTCTTAACCATCTAAGCGATGATTTCTTTAGAAAATCATCACCATTAATATATCCTTCAAAATATTTTGTTATAACAAGTCCAAAATCAAAGCCTCCAACGTCTGTGATTTCATTCA
>JBAZEQ010000192.1:3734-5753 GCA_041653855.1 Ignavibacteria bacterium
TTCATTCAATGTTTTTATTATACCGGTTTGAACGATATTTATATTTTCGTTTTTTCTTAAATCTTCTGGAGGAATATTCTTTTCTTCTGCAATTTTCATAATATTTATTTCTATCCACTTTTCTATTATGACAGGTAATGCGTTTCCTTCCGGTTTTGTTTGTATGCTCAAACTATCAATTAATTTTGAATATGTAGCTAAAGCTCTATTGTCATTCGAATAAAGTCTTCTTTCAGGAGTAAGATCAGCTGAAGCCACAACATATTTATCTTTTAAAGCAAGATTTTTCAAAAGGTTAAGCATAAAGCTTTTACCACTTCCATAATCTCCAATCCAGAATTTTACAATACTATTTCCATGATTTATATCTGTAAAACAATTTAAAATAGCCTCTATTTCCTTTTCTCTTCCAACTAAAATGTATTGAATTCCAATATTAGGTACAACTCCAGCAGTAAGCGAGTTAAGAATCGCAGAGGTTTCCCTCAACTTATATTTAATCATTATTTATTAATTTTGTGATTTCGTTAATATAATCCGTGTTTAATATAAAAATCGAATTTTCTTCATTTATAAGATTATCGTCAAACCTCTCAAAGAAATATTCATTAATTGAGTTTACCAGAAAATTATGGGGAAGTTTATATTGATACGCATATTCCATTAACTCTTTTTCTGATATTGAGTTTCCTTTTTCAATTATATTATGAATAAGAGTCTTACGTATATCGTCAATTAAACTTGCATCTGTTGTATTTTTAATATTATCACCCACAAGTATATTATCATGTACTTTTTCTTCATTAATTATAGGTTGCTCTTCAGTACTCAATATTTTATCTAATTTATTTTTTATTCTAATATGCTCTTCTTCTGCAACAAGTACTTTAGTTTTATCGATATCTATTGTTTTTCTTTCCTTAACGAATAGTTTTTGAATATCATTTAATAATTTTTTATTGTCCCTTTTGGTATTTAAGTTATATGTCCCTACAAGTATTGTATCGTATTCAATCAAAGTGCCGTTTTCATATTTTAATATCGCTTTCTTTAATGCACTGGGTATAGGTTTTACTTCCACTCCAGATTTGACTGACAGGATTTTATAAAGTGCGTAATAATAAGCGCTTTCCAAAACGCTTATATCAACTAATAACTTAGATGAACTAAAGTAAATGTTTTTTAGATTATAATTTTTTTTATTTTGGCTAATTAACTTTCTGACAGCGGTTAGTATCTCCTTCTTATCAGCGTTATTATTATCCTTTTTTTCTTTAATCTTATTAAAATATATTTTCCACCGGATTCTATTGAATTTATTTATTTCAACTTCAGTCTCCTCATCAGGATCAGGTATATCTTGAATTAATTTAATTAAACTATTTCTAACTTTTTCTCGGTATTTTTCTAAATCAAGATATCTCAATACAGAAAGATATTTAGTGATATTAATCTGAAAATCATATTTTAGTTTTAGTATATCTTTTGCAATATCATAAGAATAATTAGATATATTTAATATTTTATTGAAATGATACATATCATCATAGAGATTATAATAACAATTTTGTATCCGTTCTTCTTCTTTATACTTAATAAGCGCACTCACAAGTTTATTGTCAAGCCTTAAAGCTTTAACTATATCACTTCCATTTAATTTGTATAAATCATCGTAAATTTCTATAATTTTTATATAAATTTCATCTAATAACTTTTCTGATAACTGAATATCGTATATATATTTATTTTCAGGTTTCCATGGTAGTTTTAACCAGAAATTCTGTAATTCATGGTTATTATTAGGATAAGTATCATCTTTTTTTTCCTCACTTATTCCAGATGTTTGATTATTATATTTTTTAATATTAAATAAATCATTTTTAATAATTTCTAAGATATCATTCTTCGGTCTTACCTCTATAATTTGCGAATTATCAATTAAATTATCATTTGCATTTATCAATACATCCTTAATCTTATTTTCATTCTCATTTTTCTCTATTTTTGTATCATAATCTG
>JBAZEQ010000193.1:0-5680 GCA_041653855.1 Ignavibacteria bacterium
AAATTGTCAGAATTAAAATTTCTTGTTTTTTCGAAATATTCAGGAACTTTTGTATCCCTTTTATATACAGGAGCACCTCCACCTAAAACGAGTTCAAATGCAGGAATGTCGGCAACGAGAATACCTTTATGATATATTTTTATATTCTTTTCAGAAATTACTTTTCCCACTTCAACACAATTCAAATCCCATTTATGGAAAATTTCTTTTGCTTTTTCTTCTTTTCCTTTTTCAATTACTACGAGCATTCTTTCCTGCGATTCGGATAACATAATCTCGTATGAACTCATATTTTCATCTCTAAGAGGAACTAAATCGAGATTAATTTCCATTCCACATTTTCCCTTTGCACTCATTTCACTTGTCGAGCAAGTAATACCTGCTGCTCCCATATCCTGAATTCCCACTACTACTCCAGAATTTATAGCTTCGAGCGTTGCTTCAAGCAATAACTTTTCAGTAAAAGGGTCTCCGACCTGTACACTCGGTCTTTTAGATTCCGATTTTTCCGAAATTTCTTCTGATGCAAAAGTAGCCCCGTGAATACCATCCTTTCCAGTAGATGAGCCAACTATAAATACCGGATTTCCTATACCCCGTGCTTCTGCTGATGCAACTTGATTATGCTTAACAATTCCCACAGCCATAGCATTCACGAGGGGATTATCATGGTAACAATTTTCAAAATAGACTTCACCACTAATTGTTGGTACACCAAAGCAATTTCCGTAGTCGCCGATTCCTTTTACAATATTTTTTAATAAAAATTTACTTCTTTCAACTTGATGAACTGAATTATTGTTTGAATTGTCAATTAATCCGAACCGTAAAGAATTTAAAGAAGCTACCGGTCTGGCACCCATAGTAAAAATATCTCTAAGAATGCCACCGACACCTGTTGCTGCACCCTGATATGGTTCTACAGCCGATGGATGATTGTGAGATTCAATTTTAAAAGCAACGGCTAAATCGTCTCCTATATCTACTAATCCTGCATTTTCTTCTCCAGCAGAAACTAATAATCTTCCTCCGCTTCTTGGTAAAGTTTTTATCTGGGAAATTGAATTTTTATAAGAACAATGTTCGCTCCACATAACCGAAAAAATGCCGAGTTCGGTATAAGTAGGTATTCGACCAATTATTTTAAGTATTCTATTGTATTCCTCTTCGAGTAAACCGAGTTCCTTTGCTAAATCTAAATCAACCCGGGGTTCAAAATTAATATCAGATGACATAGTATAATTATTAGTTTAATTCTGTTTGATTAAAATTTCCTTACAATATTCTTTCTCAAAAAATAAAGCAGTCCCTGCAGTTACACAGACAGACTTTAATAGTACATTTAAAAAGGGTAGAAACATTATTAAAAAGACACAACATCCAAAACCTATAGAAAGCAATTTTTTCGAAATAACGATTTTTATTTTTTTCCTTAAATTAAAATATTTTCTTGTCATTGGGTAATCGAGAAAATCCAGTGCATTATAAAAAAAAGAAAATAATATCCCAAAAACAGTAGAAAATATTGAGCCGATAAATGGGATTAAGTTTAATAATAAAATCGGGATTAATATTACTAAATAAAAGAGAATTTTTAATAATTCAGCTTTTATGCTTAACCATGCATCCTTCCAAAATCCAATATCATATTTTACTTTATTCTTTGTAAAAACTTCTTCTACTAAGCAGGATATTTTTTCATTGAATGGAGCTGTAATAATACTGCTTAGAGTAATAAATGCTAAATAGCAAATAATTAATAAAATAAAAAACGAAACAAATAAAAGAAGAATATTTAGTAATTCTTGCCACCAGGTAGAGTAAACTTCCTTAGCACCGGTTACGTTTCCGGAAAAACCTATTATCCATTTATATGAAAAAACAAAAATAGTCCCGTATATAATAACATTAATTATAAATGGGACTAAAGAATAAGCAATTATTTTCGGATTTTTTAAAAAAATATTTATACATCTAATAGGATATGTGAATCCGAAAAAAAAATCTTTCATTTTTTTGAAAGTCTTACTTATATTAAATTTAGCTATTTATTTTATTGATTTTAATAATATTTCTTTTAAATCAATCTTTTCCCACGTGAATTCGGCTTCAGTTCTTCCAAAATGTCCATAAGCAGCTGTATTACGATAAATTGGTCTTCTTAAATCCAATCTCTGGATAATCCCTTTAGGTGTTAAATCAATTTCTTTCTTTATAATTTTTGCAAGTTCGAGATCAGAAATTTTTCCTGTTCCGTTTGTATTAACATAAATGGATACCGGTTCGGCAACACCTATTGCATAAGAAAGCTGAATGAGGCATTCCTTTGCAAGTTTAGCTGCTACAATATTTTTTGCTATATGTCGTGCGGCATATGCAGCACTCCTATCAACTTTTGACGGATCTTTTCCTGAAAAAGCTCCTCCACCGTGTGGAGCTTTTCCACCGTATGTATCAACTATAATTTTTCTTCCTGTTAAACCAGTGTCACCGTGAGGACCTCCAATTTCGAATCTTCCGGTTGGATTAACATAAATTTTAGTTTTCTTATCAATAAGGTTTTCGGGTATAACTTTTTTTATTACATATTCCGTAACATCTGATTTAATTTTCTTTTGCGTAACATCAGGGTCGTGTTGTGTCGAAACTACAATTGTATCTATTCTTATGGGCTCATTATTATCATTATATTCGATTGTAACCTGCGACTTTGAATCCGGTCTTAAGTAGGGCATCAGTTTATTATTTTTCTTTCTGATATCTGAAAGTTTTTTAACTAATTTGTGAGCAAACATTATTGCCATAGGCATCAATTCTTTGGTCTCGTCAATAGCATATCCGAACATCATCCCCTGATCACCAGCACCACCTGTATTTTCACCCATTGCTATATCGGGGGATTGTTTATTTATTGCAGACATTACATTTATCGAGTGAGAGTCAAACCTGTAATCTCCTTTAGTATAACCTATTTCGGCAACGACTCTTCTAACTAATTCAGGAACATCTACATAGTGCCTTGTTGTTATTTCTCCTCCTACAAGTACTAATCCGGTAGCACAGAAGGTTTCGCAGGCAACCCTTGCGTGTTTATCAAATGTTAGAATATCATCAAGAATTGCATCAGATATTTGGTCACAAATTTTATCAGGATGTCCTTCACTAACAGACTCCGATGTGAAATAAAACGACATATTTTTTCCCTTTAATTATTTAAAAATATTATTGATACAATTTAATAAATTTTATTAACTTTTGATATTGAGATATAAATCTATCACAAAAATAAATAAGATAGTTTATTAACTATATAAATTAGATAATTACTAATTTTTTCAAGCAAAAACATTTTTTTAGTTAAAAAAGAAATAAAAAATATAATAATATTCTGGCACAGTAATTGTTATTATATTAATATATATAAACTAAACGGGGGAATTAAAATGAAAGCAACAAGTACTCCAACTATTTCAAGATATGATTTTATATTCTTTTCTGTTATCATATCATTATCATTGCTGATAGTTGCAGGATTTTTAATAGTCTAAGGTAATAAAAAATACTCAGAATATTCATCTTGCACATTATTATTATCTATTCTTTAATATATTCGGCGGGAGTTATTAAAGAAAAACAAATTAAGTTTTTTAAAATATAGGAAATCATTTAACCTTTTTTATTCTAATAATTTTTATGAAATTCTAATAATAAAATTATTGTAATTTAAAAAAGAAAATATTTTATGAAGCACTTGTGTATATTTATCTTTTCATTTGTAATATACTACAATGCTTTTTTCCCATTAACAATTTCTGAAGTTAAAAGAGAAATCACCGAAGTAAATAATAAAAGCTCTAAATTAAAATCTGATACAAATGAATTAGGTGAAATAAATCTGATTTCTTTGGATTCAAATTTAATTATTCCCGAAAATGAGTTTATCACTCCAAAAGATACTAATAATTTAACTCAACCAGTAATAACAAATCCAATAAATGACACAATTGGCTTAATTCAAAATGAACAAATGCTATTATCTGATGATTCGACAGGTTTAATTCAGAAGGAAATACCGAATATACTGGATGATTCTACTAAATTGATTCAAAATGAATCTTTAATTACACCCGGTGATACAATAAAAGTATTGCAACAGGATAGTTTAAATATTAATAAGAATTTGCAAAAGGATACGATACCGAGAATACAATTCAGGTCTGTTTATGTAGATTCTATTGAACAAGGTAATCCAAATTTCTTTACAAAAAAAGTAATAGAGATAAAATGGATTTCAGAAAAAAGGGATACGGTAATAAGGTATAAAAATATCATTGGTTTTAATGCATTTTACGGTGTCTACACATACGGAATTGGGTTTGGAATTTTTAAGAGGCTAAGTAACGATGCCGATTTTATTGCTAATATAAATTTGAGTTATGTTTTTGACAGGAGAAGTACAGAAGATATAGATTCTAATACAATTATTAATGCTCTGGATAGAGAAAGCCGTTTATATCCAATAGTATTTAATGTTGGTCTGGAAAAATATTTTATGCAAAATCGTATCGATTGGAAGGTAAAACCGGTCTTGATATTTGGATTTGCTCCGGCTGTAATACTTGTAACTCCACACCAACTGACATTTTTTAAATCCTTAAAAAAAATTCAGTTATCTTATGGTATTGGAGTCTTTGCCGCTTTGGGATTCGATTGGCAGGCATTTAATAAGTTTGGAATAAATCTTACTGCAAGATATTCTTTCATACCAGTGATTGGAAACGAAATATACTATTATAAAGGTTTTCTTGTTAAAAATGTCGGAGGTTTTTATGTGAACATTGGAGTTACTTTGTTGAAAGAATATTTTAGCAAGAAATAAATACAGTTAGTTTTTATTTCAGGTTTTCCAAAACTAATTCGGAAATATCTTTCACTTTAACTTCATCAGATTTTTCTACTGCTTTAATTCCATCCGAAAGCATAGTCATACAAAAAGGACAGGCAGAACATACGGTAGTTGCATTTGTGCTTATTATTTCTTCGGTTCTTTCGATGTTTACTCTTTTTCCTTCATTCTCTTCCATAAACATTCTACCGCCACCGGCTCCACAGCAGAATCCCTTATCACGTGAACGTTTCATTTCGATAAATTTACCAGAGGATGATTCTTTTATAATATTCCTTGGTGAATTATATATATTATTATATCTTCCCAAATAACAGGAGTCGTGATATGTAATTGTTTCGTTGTTTAATCCAGAAGATGTTAATTTATTATCTCTAAAAAGTTTTGAGATGAAATCACTATGATGAACTACGTCAAGTTTTATTCCAAAAGCAGGATATTCGTTTTTTAGAGAATGCAGGCAATGTGGACAAGTAGTTACTATTTTTTTAATTTTGTATTTTCTAAACGTTTCAATATTTTGAGTTATGAATTGTTGTGCAAGAAATTCATTACCTAATCTTCTTGCCGTATCCCCATTGCATTTTTCTTCGTTTCCCAGTACTCCGAATTTAATTCCTGCTATGCTTAAGATTTTCGCAAAAGATTTTGTAACACTTCTATATCTTTTGTCGAATGCGCCTGCACATCCTACCCAAAAAACAATATCCATATCTTCCGCAGTTCCAGCATTACTCAGTTTTGTTAACGAACTTTTTATATTTTCTTTTTTTG
>JBAZEQ010000194.1:0-5672 GCA_041653855.1 Ignavibacteria bacterium
ATCTTTTTGAATGACATAAAAAAAGATTACCAGAATGCAGAAAAATACTATTTAAAAGCCTTATCACTTGAACCCGAAGGTGCAATCAAAAATGGTAATTATGCTTCATTTTTGGAAAACACAAAAAAAGATTACGAGAATGCAGAAAAATATTATCTAAAAGCCTTAGCTCTTGACTCTGAAAATGCAAACAACAATGGAAATTATGCCGGTTTTCTATTAATTACGAATAGAAAAAATGAAGCAACAAAATATTTGGATAAGGCATTTCGTCTAAATAACAATGAAAAAACCGGTTTATTAGTTGAGTTATTATTTTACAAATATGCTCACTATACCGAATCAATTAAAGAATCGGAAAAAACAATTGAGGAGTTATTAAAAGAAGGGATTCAATCTATAGGATGGAATTTAGATAAAAACGTAGAAGTTGCAATTAAAAATGGTCATCCTAATCCAAAAAAATTAAAAGAATTTGCAGAAAGAATTACAATGTCGGCAGATTAATGTAATAGCTTTTAGTTATTGAGAAATATTTTATCTCTTTACCAACGTAACCTTGGAAACAAGGAATATTTTTCAATTCATAATTCATAATTCAGCATTCATTCTCCCCTTTCCCCTTTTTTAAACTAACATTAGTTATTAAATTGCATTTATGAAAAGAGGTGATGAAATTATTATAGATGTAACCGCTCTAAGCACCGAAGGGAAAGGTATCTCAAAAACAGATGAAGGATTTGTAATCTTCTCCGAAAAAACACTGCCCGGTGATAGAGTAAAGCTGAAAATAAATAAATGTAAAAAAAGTTATGCAGAGGCGACTCCTATCGAATTTATTATCGATTCGGAATTCAGGGTAAAACCACTCTGCGAACACTTCGGAACCTGCGGGGGATGTAAAATTCAGAGTTATGATTACAACAAACAATTAGAATTCAAAACTCAAGCAGTAATTAATGCATTTGAAAGAATCGGAGATTTTAAAAATCTCACCATCCCGCAAACATTAAAGAGCGATGAGATATTTTTTTACAGGAATAAAATGGAGTTCTCTTTTTCCGAAGATATCTGGAGAGAGAAAGCAGATATGGAATCTACCGAAAAATTCGGATTGGGTTTGCACGTTCCGGGATTTCATTCAAAAATTTTGAATATCGAAAGATGTTACCTGTTATCGGAATTATCCAATTCGGTTTTGAATTTCACACGCGGTTTTTTTAAAGGAATGGAAGCCTCTATCTATTCAACTAAAACGCATTCGGGTTTTCTTAGATTCCTAATCATCAGGGAAAGTAAAAACACAAAAGATATTATGGTAAATCTTGTTACTTATGATTACGATAAAGAAATAATGAAAGATTATTCACAGGAAATCTCGCAAAGATTTCCACAAATAACGACATTAGTAAATTCATTTTCGCAAAAGAAAGCACAGATTGCATTCGGTGAAGACTCGAATAATCTGTTTGGAAAAGGTTACATTTACGAATATTTAAATAACGGGGAGAAAGACTTAGCATTTAAAATTTCTCCGAATTCTTTTTTTCAGACAAATACGAAGCAAGCGGAAAAGCTATTTAAAATTGCAACAGATTTTCTTGATTTAAAAACCAGTGATAACGTTCTTGACTTATACTGCGGAACCGGTTCGATTTCGTTATTCATTTCCGAAAAAGTTAAAAGCGTAACCGGTGTAGAATTAATTTCCGACGCAATAGAGAACGCAAAGGAAAATGCAAAGTTAAACAAAATAAAAAATACAGATTTTGTAC
This sequence comes from Ignavibacteria bacterium, assembly GCA_041653855.1. Classification (GTDB taxonomy): domain Bacteria; phylum Bacteroidota; class Ignavibacteria; order Tepidaquicellales; family Tepidaquicellaceae; genus FEN-1279. The sequence continues at coordinate 1,776 of JBAZEQ010000194.1, forward strand.
TTTCGGATATAAAAGATTTTTTTGAAACTATTAACGATTCAAAGAAGTATATAAACTATAACAAAGTAATACTCGACCCGCCGAGGTCGGGATTGCATCCTGATATCTGCAAAATATTATCCGAATCAAATTTCGAAAAAATTTGTTATATTAGTTGTAATCCTGTAACTCAGGCAAGAGATTTGAAAATGATTTGTGAAAAAGGAAACTATATAGTAGAAAAGGTTCAACCGGTAGATATGTTTCCACACACATATCATATTGAAAATGTAATAAGTTTGAAAAATAATTCAAAAAATAAAAATACAGTTTAAAGAAGCATATCTACATCTTTTTAATCTAAAAATTAATGAAAAAAATATGGAGAACAGAAATAATATTCTTTGGGTAGATGACGAGATTGATATGCTTAAATCTAACATCTTATTCCTTAAGCAAAAAGGTTATAACGTAACCGAAGCCACCAATGGCGAAGATGCAATCGAGGTAATCAAAAATGAAGAATTCGATTTAGTATTTTTGGATGAAATGATGCCGGGAAAAGGCGGACTGGAAACGCTTATAGAAATCAAGGATATAAATCCATCGTTGCCTGTAGTTATGGTTACCAAAAACGAAACCGAATCCCTTATGGAAGAGGCAATAGGAAAAAAGATTACAGATTATCTGATAAAACCGGTTAACCCTAACCAGGTACTGCTTGTTTGTAAAAAAATCCTTGAATCGAAACGACTAAAAGGCGACCAGGTATCGAAAGACTATATACAGGAATTTAATTCAATTTCAATGTCCTTAATGAACGAATTGACATGGGAAGACTGGACAAATATTCACATTAAAATGACAAACTGGGAAATCGAACTGGATGAGCATCCCGAACTCGGTTTAAAACAGACTGTTCACGACCAGAGAAAAGAATGTAATGTTGAATTTTCAAAGTATATAGAAAAGAATTACACCAAATGGCTTAACGATTCAGATGATAAACCAACTCTTTCCCATCAACTTATAGAAAAATATATAGTCCCCGACTTGAATAATTACGATTCAATATTTTTTATTGTTGTCGATTGTATGAGGCTCGACCAGTGGATGATGATGGAAAAATATCTCAATGATATATTTAAAATTTCGAAAGAGTATTATTATTCACTTTTACCCACTGCAACACCATATTGCAGGAATGCAATATTCGCGGGTTTATATCCATCTGACCTCGAAAAACACTACCCGGATTTATGGAAAGGTGAAGATGACGAGAACTCAAAGAATAATTACGAAAAAGATTTCCTGACAAAATACTTCGAACGGAAAAGAATTAAACTCAGAAACGAACTCCGATATACAAAAATTATGGATTCTGATTTTAGCAGGGGTGTAGAGAATAAAATTCTTTCTTTTGCAAATAACCATCTTAATGCTATTGTAATCAACTTTGTGGATATGATTGCTCACTCCCGAAGCGATAATGCAATATTAAAGGAAATCGCTCCCGATGAATCCGCATACAGATCTTTAACGGAATCGTGGTTCGAACATTCATCGTTTTTCGGTATGCTTCGACAGCTTGCTACCAGACAAAGCATAAAAATAATTATTACCACAGACCACGGAAGTATCCGCTGTCTGCACGGAGTAAAGGCTTTTGGCGACAGAGAGTCTTCTCCGAATTTAAGATATAAATACGGCAGAAATGTAAAAGCCGATTCACGGCATGCTATACAAATAAGAAATCCATTGGAATACAAATTACCTCTTAGAAACGGAATTGTGAATTACATCTTAGCAAAAGAAGATTTTTATTTTGTATACCCGACAGATTATCATAAATATCTGAACCAGTATAACGATACATTCCAGCATGGCGGAATCTCTTTAGATGAAATGATACTACCGGTGGTAACACTGGAGAGAAAATAGATATATCCCCCGATTCAAAACCGGGGGAAGATATATCGTAATTCCTATTTTAGCAAAATCATTTTTTTTACATCGGAAAATTTCTCTGCCCGAACGGACAGGTCTGCGATTTCTAATTTATAAAAATAAACTCCACTTGGATATTTAGACGCATTCCAATCCACTTGATAACTACCTTCTTTTAACTTTTCATTTACGAGTATTTCAATTTCTCGACCAAGTGCATCATAAATAGTCATTTTAACCAATGATGTTTTGGGTATATCGAATTTGATGTTTGTAGTAGGGTTAAAAGGGTTGGGGTAGTTTTGGGATAACTTATACTTATTTGGAACTTCTGAACTTATAGGTGTAATTCCGACCGAGGAATAATTAATTATTATATCATCTATATAAGAAGTCATTTTACCCCAAACACTACTTCCGGAAATCCCTTGTATTGCAATATCCGTATAAGGGCATGAACCAACTGTTGCTCCATCAACACACTGGACCCCATTTATCCATACATACAGAAAGCCTGTTGATATCCTTTCTATTGTTACATGATTCCAATAATTAAGCGGAAAATATATTGTCGGACTATTTACTAATGAGTGAGTACAATTATAAATATCACCTTGACTATGACCTGTAATAGCATAATACCATACTAAACCATTACCTCCAAATTGTAGATAACTGTAATATTCACCAAAATCTGTAGCGTAAACATAAAAATCAATTTTCATATATGAGGTTTGGATATTGTTCTTAACAATTTTGTTGGTAACTGAAAATAATCCACAAAATTTTGCAGAATAATTTCCAGTATGATGATATGCATTTGAAATTGTTGCACCTACATTATTATCCCATTTACTAAAATCTCCTGTTTCAAAACCATCAGAGAAAGTTGTTTGCGGAAAAGTACAAGTTGTATTTAAAAATAGAATTAAAAAGAAATAGATTAATGTTTTCATATATTTAATTTTTATTAAAGAAAATTTCTTCAATTTTATATTAAAATTTAACTCCAAATTCAGAACTTAAAATAAATGTTGTTTCTTTCGAAAAAATCAATTTCAAATCTCCTGTTTGGAAAATTGTAATTTCACTATTTTGGAATAAATTGACACCACCACCAATAAATACACCTAAACCAATATTACTATTTCTTTTTTCACCGCCAATATTAAAACCCGTACCAACATTAAAATAACCTGGATATTCAGCATAATAGCTATACTTTCCATCGCTTCCTAAATATTGTGAATATGCATTGCTTATCGGAAATCTCATAGAACCTGAGGTCTCAATATTAGTATAATCACCAGTTGTTGTAAATTTAAATTGAGGAACGATATAAAAACCGCTTATCGGAATTTCGTAAAAAACAGACCCGTCAAAACCCAAGCCAACACTTGGCTTCGAAATAACTAAAGCTCCACCTAATCCAAATCCAAAATGTCCAGATTCTTTACTACTTAAATTCTCTGTACTCTGTTCTTTAAAAAAGCTTGACTTTGAATATTTTGCTAATTGTGAGAACGAAACACTAGTAAAAAACAAAAACACTACAATTGTATAGAATAATTTTTTCATTATCAGTTCTCCTACAATGTTTTAATTTATTGATAACCGTCTATTTAAATAACGTTGAAATAATGTCACTTGATATTTTTTCTGCAATCGTTCTACTCATCTCTTCACCACATTTATCACAGGTTGAATCCTCATGTTTAGAACCTATTGCAATTTGCTCACCTGTTTTAGCATCATAAAGACCATAGACAACATAACTTGAATATTCATTTGGTGTATCTTCGGTTGTATATGAAAACCATTGATACGGCCATATTATTATTAAGTAATCGCCTTGCTCTTTTATATCCTCTGTTTTAATGCTATGAGAATCGTATAAATCCGGTCTATTTGAAACAGCAACAAGGTTTTCCCAATTACAATCAAGATATTCATTCTTTTTCCAAACATAGG